>NZ_JBOFYU010000027.1:0-7285 GCF_051654825.1 Clostridium sp. | reverse complement strand
CAGCCTCTACAGCTATGATTCTTCACTCCACCTCTTTCCCCTATATATTCTAAAAACGCTGGTGTTCCTTGCATTTTTTCTAAACCCATTTTTATCTACCAACCTTTTAATATGTTTTATATAATTATACACTATAAACTACATATATTTGTACAAGAAAAAAGTACAAGTTACCTAAGTAGCTTGCACTCTAACCTATTATTTTTTATTTAAATGATTTTTTATAATTGATTCCTTTAGCTTTTTAAACTCTTCTAAATGCTTCTTATGCTCAAGTTGAGGAAAGGCCCTTATAATTCTCTTATGTTTTATTAATTTAAATTCTTTTTTATCATCATCTTTATTATTTAAGAAATTATTTAATTTTATAACACTTACAAAGGTAGTTACAATATCATAAATAAATATAATTGATAAAATGATTGATACTACAACTACTACAGTATAATTAATTAAACCTATAACATCCTTTATAGATGGATGTATAAACTGAATTAATAAAACAGCTAACACTCCAAATAAGGTAGAATTTAATAAACATACTCTGCCTTTTATATTACATTTTCTATTAGAATAATTCCAAAGCCTAGTATGAAAGACATATTCTAAAAAAATATCTGCAATGAATTCTATAATAGATGCTATTAAAGCTCCACAAATAAAAAGTGGAATAGTTTCTTTTATATTTAAATCACCTAAAATCCAAATAACAAACATAGCTCCAAAACCATATACAGGACATATTGGACCTTTTAAAAAACCCCTATTAACCCATACTTTTGTTCCAGCATAACAGTATATAACTTCACAAGTCCAACCTAAAAAACTATATATAAGAAAAAATAATATAGTAAAAAGAACAGCCATGGACTCCCCCTCCTTATATAACTATATTATTTTTTATTTATATATGTGTGAAAATAAAGTATTAAGTTTTTATCTTATACCTTGTGGAAATAAAAAAATATTTTCTGGATCATACTTTTCTTTTATTTCCTTTAATCTTTTATAAAAATCTCCAAAATATTCTTCTTCATAATTTGGAAGCTCAGCTAATGGGAAATTAATAAATGAACCCTTTGTCATTTTCTTTATTTCCTTAAATTTTTCTAAAAACCATATTTTATTTATAGGTGCATACTTAGGTTCTTCCCATAAAACTTGGAATCCAACTATAAATTTAGCCCCTCTATGATAAAAAGCTGAAGATTCTAATGATGATTCTCCTACATTTCCACCTAATCCATAAAGAGTAACAGCAGAATAAATTCCACCCTCTTCTAAATCACTGATTAAATCTATAAGTTTTTCTATTTCAGCCCTTGAAAATTCATTATATAAAAATCTTCCTGTAGACTTATAGCTTTCATAATCAGGATGACTATCTTGTATTTTAGTATTTGCCTCTAAAAGGCTACACTCTTCTATTTTACAGATAATATTAGTAGCTTTATTTAATATAGGGTCTATTATACTTCTAACTTCTTCTTTATTCCCATAAAATAATGCTGTAAACTTAGCTCCTTTTCCATTTTCTTTAGAATTATAAATGCTTATTTTACCATTAAATCTTTTATCTAATGTTTTATATTCTTTTTGCCACTGGCTTATTATATTTATAACTTCATCATTATCATTAGTTTTAAAATCAGCATTTATTAATGTTACATTTGAAACCTTTTTAGCTAGCTTAAAAGTAATAGAAGTAACTACTCCAAAGTTTCCTCCACCAGCTCCCTTTAATGCCCAAAATAAATCCTTATTAATATTTTCATTTGCTATTATTTCTTCACCATTATAATTAATTAACTCTATTTGAACTACAGAATCACAAGATAATCCATATAATCTACTTGAGTATCCCCAGCCTCCACCTAAAATTAATCCAGCTACACCAACTGTTGGACATCCTCCACCTGGGAATGGATAATTCCTTTCTCCTGTAGCATTATATATTTCTCTATTTCTTACTCCACCTTCTGCTTTAACTAAAGCCTTTTCCTCATCTATGTATATATTATTCATATATTGCATATCAATAACTAAAACATCATTTCCAGTAGAAAAGCCTTCATAATTATGCGCTCCTGATCTTATTCTTATAGAAACCTCATTTTCCTTTGACCAATCTATTGCATTTATAATATCTTCTTTATTTTTACAACAAACAATAGCCAATGGGTATTTTTCTATAGCTCTATTCCAGCTTTTTCTGCTTTCCTCATATTCAAAGCTATCTCTAGTTATTAACTTTCCTGTTAATTTACTAAAATCATAACTTTTCATTTGTTCACCTACTCTCTCTATATCTATATTTATACTTCCCTTTATCTTAACATCTTATATCTTTTACTATTTAAATAATCTACATCTTATAGTTATTGTTTATATAGTAACTCTTTATCAGTTCGTGTAAAAACACTAACTCTAAATTTATTTTTCATATTCATAAATATGGTAACTACATTCTTCCATTCCTAAGGATTTATATGTTTTTTTAGCAACATAATTTTCTATTTCTACATATAATCTTATTCCACAAATGCTTTCATCCTTATCACACATAGATTTTACATGATTATATAAGGCTTTAAAAACTCCCTTTCCTCTATAGTCCTTATGAACATAAACACTTTGTACCCAAATAAATGTGCCATTTCTCCAATCGCTCCATTCATAAGTAAACATTATTTGCCCAATAACCTTACCATCTATTTCACAAACATGATATATTCCCTTTTTCTCATCATTAAGTAATGATTTTACACCATTAAATAATATTTCCCTATTTAGCTCCTTATCTTCTGTTTCAAAAGCTAAATTGTAATTATATTCTGTAATAACCTTTGCATCTTCTGTTTTTGCTCTTCTAATAATCATTCTTTAATCCCCCTTTTATTTCATCTAATTATAAACTATTTTTTTAAAACTATAAATTACTCTCTCTATTTAAATATATACTTTTTTTATTTATTTAAATAAGTTTTATTTATATAAGTTTTATTAGGGTGGGAAAATCATCCTTTTATGAGTTGGATTTCCAGCACTTCGTAGTACTGATTTTCAGACTTTCTATAACTTATTAATAATTACCTTACACTATATAAATATGCAGTTAAATAAAATATAAAAAATTTTTTTAAAATATTTAAATGCTGCATATTTATATAGTAGAACTCTCTCTATTAAATAAAAAAGGATAGCAATTTGCTACCCTCTTCTTTCTAATTCACATATTTATTTAAGAAGCTATTAACAGTTTCCCAATATAATTTAGGATCAACATCACTAGCTTTGGCATGTCCTGCACCCTTAATTATTAGTTTTTCTTTTTCAACATTTGCTGCATTATAAAGTTCATCTAACATAAAGTAAGGAACAAAATCATCTTCATCACCATGAATAAATAAAGTTGGTGTTTTTGACTTAGCTATTTGCTTTATTGGTGCTGCTTCTTTTATAGAATAACCAGCTTTAACCTTAGCTATCATATTAGATATATGCATCATTGGAAATGGAGGTAAACCAAATAAATCATTTAATTGATATGCAAACTCGTCCCAAACTGATGTATATCCACAATCTTCAACTATAGCCTTAACATTAGTAGGAAGTTCTTCTCCAGATACATTCATTACTGTTGCAGCTCCCATAGATACTCCAAATAAAACTATTTCTGCATCCGAATCTTTTTCTACTATGTAATTTATTAAGTCAATTATATCGTAACGCTCGTCCCATCCCATTCCAATATAATCACCTTCACTAGTACCATGAGACATTAAATCTGGAACTAATACATTATACCCCATTTCATGGAATCTTCTTGCATAAGATGCTGTTTTATAACCTTCTGATGTATATCCATGAACTGTTATAGCCCATTTATTTGAATCACCATTATTTATAAGATAATTATGAAGCTTTAAGCCATCCTTAGATGTCATATATAAATCTTCATAATTGCTTTTTTCTAATAACCACTGCTCATCTGTTATATTAGTTACTCCACTAGTTTCAGTACTTACTACTACATCCTCTTCATCTTCATCACTACCAAATATTAAATCCTTTGATGTATTAGGATTTAAAGCTAAATTATATAAATAATTTCCCCCAACCCCTAGTACAGCAGTAATTAAAACTACAACTACTAAAGCTATACTTATAAGTATCTTCTTTAATTTACTCATTATATCACCTTGTCCTCATATGTTTTTATTAGGATTATAACATAAAATACTTTGATTATAAAACAATTTGATATGGAAATTAATTCTCCTAATATAAAAACAAAAAAGGTCTGAAAGCATTTAAGCCTTCAGACCTTTATAAATTAATTTATAGCACCTTTAAAATAAATAGCCTTTCCACCAATTACATCTAAGTTAACCTCTAGCTCTGCTTCTGTTAAATCAGAAGGAACTTCATATGTTACATTTCCTGTTAATTTTCTACCTGGTGCAACAGTTCCATCTAATTGACTTCCTGCATCAGTTATAGCTATGTCATATTTAACTCCATCTAAACTAAGTAATTTAAAGCATACTATAGATGATACTGCAATATCTTTATCTGCACTTATATTTTCCACTGTTACATTAGCAACAACATATTTCTTTCCTTCAGCAGGTTTAATAAATTCATTAGAAGATTGATATTCAGCTAAACTATTAACTGTAACTTTATAAGCTCCTTCTTTTTCTGCTGTTTGTCCAACTTCAAAATTTCTTGAATCCTGTTGTGGAGTTGAACTTGAAGAACTTTCTTCACTCAATTTTTCCTCATTTTCCTTTAATACATCATCACCTGCTGAACTAGTTGCACCAATTATTACTCCAAGAATAACCAATGCTCCTACTCCAGTTAAAATCTTATGCTTTGAAAAGAAATTTCTATTATCTTTACCACAACTAGGGCATTTAGATCCCTTTGCTATTTCCTTCCCACATGATTTACACTTTACTAGTTTACTCATTATAAGCCTCCATTTAAATACTCAACCTATTATATTCTACTAATAACAAAAAAATTTGTGATATTTATTTTTCCCTATATAATTCAATTATTTTTAAACACAAAAAAAGATGTATCACTTTGATACATCTTTTGGTGGCTTACCCGGGAATCGAACCCGGTACACCTTGATTAAAAGTCAAGTGCTCTACCGATTGAGCTAGTAAACCACAAATGGAGCGGGTAGTGGGAATCGAACCCACCTTTTCAGCTTGGAAGGCTGGAGTATTACCGATATACGATACCCGCATATTTTGTCTTTTTTTGTCGTCCGTCACTGGACTACTTGCTTAGTATAATACATACCTATATATTATGTCAACATATTTTTAAAAGTTTTTATAAAATATTTTTCTTAAATATACTCCACTTTAAACTTAGACTTAAGAACTTGAGTAAATAAAAAGTAAGGTGGATAAGTTAAAAAACTAATCCACCTTTAAGTTATTACATCTTCACTTATTTGCTTATAATTCTTTCCTATAAATAACCCTAAAGCTATAAATAAAAGTACACAAATAATATCTCTTCACTTTTCTCCTACTTTGAATCTATTTTCTTGTTCTTACATTTATAGATATTGGTTTTGATTCTTTATCTTCATTGCTTACTGCAACAATCTTAAATCCATATATAGAATTTACTCTTAATCCTTCTGCTACAAAGCTAGTATCAGAAGTTCTTCCTATTTCTTTACCGTCTCTATAAATGATATATTCCTTTATTTCTACATTAGTTGGAGCTTCCCATGTCATTGAAACAGAATTCTTAGTTATATCTGTCGCCTTAAACTCTGTTGGTTTGTTTGGAGCTTCTCCTGTAGTTGGTGGAACTTCGATTTCACCTTCTCTAGTTATAATTTCATATATTTTTGGTGCTACTTTAGTACCATCAAATTCAAGCTTAACTTCTAAGATAGTCTTGTTAACAGGAATTGCATTAAATTCTTCACTTAATGTTCCAACTTCTGTCCAGTTTCCAGCCTTATCTTTTACACTTACTTTAGCTCCACAAATATTGTTTTCATCTTGTAAGAAAACTAATTCCTTAACATCAGTTACCCTAGTCATTTTATAAACTAAGCTATCACCTTCATTTACAGCTGCTGCTTCATAAGCTGTTGATAAATCTCCATCATAAAGATTTTCAAAGTTTCCTTCTGGTGTTCCTGTAACTAATTCTACATAGTCACTTCCTCCACCTGGAACTGATTTATTTACTTCCATTTCATATAATTGAACCCAATATCCAGAGTTAGATCCCTTAGCTGAAATTCTTATATATTTAGCCATTTGTCCATTTGCATTAACAGTAGCTACTGATTGAGCTCCTTGAGCTGTATAATTTAACTCACCTAATGAAGTCCAATTAGCTCCATCTACTGAAATTTCATATTCAGAATTTCTCATTTTATCTGTACTTCCAAAGTATGAAGTAATATCATAAACAGGAATTACTGCTCCTAAGTCTAATTGAATATAATTTCCTGGTGCTGATGGCTTATCACTCCAGTATTTTGTTTCCATATTACCATCTATAGCGTTTTGTATTGTGTAGTTTTGATAAGTTCCTATATTTTGTGATATAGAAAGCTTAGCCTTATATATAGGCGTTACTTCTAATTTATTTATATCTAATGTAGCTTCTGCTCCCTTATTTACAACTCTTACAAATGTTACTCCTTCATTTATATTAGCTGTAAACACACCATCTGCTACTTCTCCATTAACTGAAGTCCATTCTACTCCATTTATTGAAGCTTGAACTTCTAAGTTTTCATAGCTTGATGCTTCTAATTGAATTTTGCTAGCCATCATAGCCTTAGGTAAAGCTAATCCAACATATTGATTCTTATTAAACTTAATATTTTCTATATTATTAATTGTAAATCTACCTTCATTTAATGTAACTTCAATTTCAGGCATATCTTTAATATTGCTAATAGCCTTAGCTGAGTTATCTCCGCTTAATGCAGATGACATTATTTCTTCACCCTTAGTTATTGTGCTTGATACTAATGGCTTAAGTCTCTTTGTCCCTACTTCTGCTACATAAGTTCTTGGTCCCTCTGCTTCTATTCTATCAACAGTAAAGTTTTGCATAGATGCAAGCTTACTCTTAGCTTCCTTTGTTTGAAGCATCCATTCTTTTATATCTCCTTTTTCTGCTGCAATTACAGCCTTCATAGCACCAATTCCAGCATGGCTTAATGCTTCATATGAACCTAAGAATGGTTCTATTTCCTTTTGTAGATTTGCGTTATCTACCT
>NZ_JBOFYU010000026.1:0-4049 GCF_051654825.1 Clostridium sp. | reverse complement strand
TTATAATTCCTACTACTTCATCTTCGAAACCTGATACTCCATAAGCATTCGATAAACTTTCTATCATATCAATTGATTGTTTATTCATTATTTCCTCCTATTAACACTTTATTCTCAATTATAGTTTATCGCTATTACCAATAGATTACAACCCTTCCTACTTTGTGAAAAGCAGTAAGAGTTGTAATCTTTCCTAATTAATCCACACCTTAGTTCCTATAGGAATATTATCATAAAACCATTTACTCTCTTCTTCTGATAACCTAATACATCCATGAGATACTCTTTGACCTAGTTGATACTTGCCTTCTTTTATATAATTTCCTGTTTTATCAAACAGGATGGAGTGATACATATAATCTCTAAAAATAACCACTGCATTTTTACACATAAATCCTTTTCCCATCCCAAAGTAAGGCATTTTATATTCTAATTTAAATTCTCCCCTTGGTGTTAGGTACGTATTTCTTCCTGAAGAGCATCTCATTATTTTTTCTATTTTCCAATTTTCTTTTTCCCCAGTTAGCACATACGTTTTCTGCCTATATAAATCCGTCCATACAAAATAATTCGTTTCACTTTCTATTCCCTTTAGATTAACATAGTCTTCAATTTCTTGATTAGATAACTGATCCCATTTTACACCTTGATCAGATTCAATTTCTACACTGTCCCAAGGAATAAATACTTGCTTACCTTTCTTATCTATAACTATATAATATTGTTTTTTCTCTCCTCTCCATATTTCTACTACTTCTTTAGCTTTAAACTCACCTACTGGATATTTCATCGTTCCTGTCACAATGTACGGACTAAATATACTTTCTAACATTTTTAGTCTTACTTGACCTTCGTAGGCTTTTAGAATTTGTTCATTTTTTTGTCCATAGGGATTAGTTTCGTCTAATTCTTGCTTAAGTTCATGAATACTTATTAAAAAGCTAGTTAAGTAAATAACTTTCTTTTCTTTACTAGTTATTTTAAATTCTCTTTGTATTTTTTCTCCTACCTGTAATTCTTGATCATTTATAACTTCAATGTACTCTTTTCCATCCCAGAATATATCTTTATATTTAAATCTTATAAAATAAGGAGAAATATTAACTATCTCTGCTTCATCAATCTTTATATATCGGTTTAAATCATAATATTTATCCGAAATACTGAATCCTTCTGTAAGTTCTTTCACCTCCCATAACCCATTTAAAGCTTCTAACGGTATTAAAATTTTATCATTTACGAGCAACGAATAGGTTCTTATATTTCCTATATAAATGGGCTCATTATTTATATAGGCCTTACCCTCTTGAATTTTTTCTTCTGCTAGGTCACTTTTCCCTTTATTTAAAGTAATATTTATTTTTTGTTTTTCTTTTTGAATGTCTGCTCCTATTCCTCGTAGGGTATTTAAAGAAATATACATTTGATTACCCATTTCATAAAGCAAATGTTCTCCTTCTTCAGAAATCAACCTTTTTTCACTTTTTATAACTTTACCGACTAAATATTTTTCAAAATAAACTATTTTAGGAGTAGCTAATATGCTAACCTGACAAAAAATACTTAGTATGATTATTCCTATTATTTTCTTCATTAATCGCCGCTCCTTTTAATACCTATTTTTGCCCAAAAAATAATTTCTATGATAAAAATAACTATGATTGACAAAACACAGAAATAGTTTATAATAATTATTATATAATACTAGTTATAAGTATTTATATACATATTATTTATTTTGGAGGTTTTTATGAAAGCAACAGTTGATCATGATATTTGTATTGGGTGCGGTTTATGTGCTTCTTTATGCTCAGAAATTTTCGAGTTAAATGATGAAGGTCTTGCTGATTCTACAGTAACTATCATTTCAGAAGATTTAATAGCATGTGCTGAAGATGCTAAAGATAGCTGCCCAGTTAATGCCATTGAAATAGAATAAGGAGTTAATAATTATTAGCCCTAATAAATAAATGAGCTAGAAAACTAAATTTTAATTAGTTCTCTAGCTCATTTTCATCTATATACTTATCTATATCCCTTTATAAACTATTTATGCATTTTGTGACAGTCTCTTATTCCTTTCCTATATTTCTGCTTAGATTTACCATTACTAATCCTGCTATCAAGGCACATCCTCCCCCAAAAGCAAATGGCAGTCTATTCCCTATCATAAAGATAAATCCAGCTGTTAAAGAACCTACAATCATACCTATTGCCTTAGCTGAACCCTGTATTCCCATTACTTCTCCATAGTTCTCTCTTGCAAGTTTTGAAACAATACTTTGTTGAATAGGTACAACCAACGAACTTGCAGCTATAAATAGCACTAAGAAAATAATACTAATAATCATATTATTCATCATACTCGCTAATAGAATAGAAACACCTGTTATTAATATAGTATACTTTATACTCTTGTACTCATTAAATCGTTTACCCAAATAAGGATTCACAAAAAGGTTCATACACAACCCAATTACCCCTGCAATAGCCATTACTATTCCATTAATGGTACTTGGCATATGTAATACTGATTCAATATAATAATTAATTGTAGAATTATAAGCTGTCGTCGTCATAGTAATCAACATCATTACTAAAATCATACTTCCTATCGCTGTTTTAAAATCAATAAATGTCCGATTAGGCTTAAGGTGTCCTAGATAAACTGTTAATTTTTCTTCCTTTATATTTCTATCTTCTCTAACAACACACAGAATAATCCCTGTAATTATTACGCAAAGAATACCTTGTGCCAAAAATGTATATCGGTAATTATTTCTTCCGATAGTTCCTCCTAACAACGCCCCTACTGAACTCCCTATTGAAACACTTGCTGTATGATAGGATAAATATTTTACTCTCTCTTTAATACTAGAAAGATCTGTCATATAGGCTATAGCTGTTGTTACAAAGCACACCGAAAGTGCTCCTCCTAACAATCTAAAAACTAAAATAACCATAATGTTCGTACTATAGCCAAATCCAACCTGACTTAACCCATAGCCAATAACCCCTAAAGCTAAAAACCTTTTTCTTCCTCTTTGGTCTGAGAATGACCCCCATATAGGTGACATCACAAAGTTAGCAACGGCCATAAATGAGAATAATACACCAAACATATAGGATGGTAATTTAAGTTCATTAATTAACATTGGTGTGACAGGATGAGCCATATTGAATGTGGCCATTGTTATAAAATTAATAAATAATAATTTATTAATTTTATCTTTATTTATTACTTCCATCTATCTACCTCTTTTCGCAAAAAAAGGAGAGCTTTCTCTCCCCCTTTTTTGTTATACTTTTAATATGTAATTTATTATATTTTAAATTTATATCATTGTAAAGTATAGCTTCCTATCAAAAAGAATAATACATTGATTCATCATCCATATCTTCAAACTTTTTGATACATTGATGACAAGTATAATACTCATCTTTGACATATCTTACTTGTTCTGATGAAATTTCAAATATTTCTCTTATTTGATTTAAAGTAAATTGTTCTAAACATTCATCATGATACATAACAAATTGTTTACTATTTGTATTATATGCGACTCTTCCCCTTGGCCAAAAATCATAGCTTTTTTGTGTTGTATCTCCATGTGCCCTTCTCCATACACGATCATGTCCTTCTGGTGGACTAATAAACACACCTTGTTGCATTCCTTCTTGCAATTTATATTGTTCACTAATTATTTTTCCTTCTACATAAAAGAAAACACCTATTCTATTCATCAACTTCCTCCTTATTATAATTCCTTTTATATTATACCTCTTATACAAAAAAAACAGCAAGGAACTCCCTACTGTTTTTCTATATTCTTAATATACCTTCTATTTCCCCTAGTTTTTCCTTATAGTACTTCTTATCTATTTTATATTTAGCCTATCTTAGTGTGCGTTTTTAAGCATTTTTCTCATTTCCTCTACGGTATAAGGAGGTGTTTTAGAATGGATGATACCATGACAATTATCACATATTGGAATTAAATCCTTAATTGCATCAGTATTTGGAAGATATTCTTCTTTATCATCTTTAG
>NZ_JBOFYU010000025.1:0-23078 GCF_051654825.1 Clostridium sp. | reverse complement strand
ATTGAAGGATATAATTCCTTAGTTACTGCTGATAATAATTCCATATCGTTTACTACCATTGTAATAGCTTCTCTTAAATACATATAACCCTTAATGTGAGCTGGCACACCAATTTCATGTATTATATTTGTTATTTCTGTTTCTAAATCTAATGGACCTTTTGAATGTGAGTTGTTGTCACTTTCAACTATAGTAGTTTGTTTTCTTATGCTTTCTGTAGTAGTTCCATTAAACATTTCTCTAATTCTCTTTGTAAATACATCCATATCAAAAGGTTTAACTACGTAGTAATCTGCACCTAAAGTAATAGCTCTTTGAGTTATTTTGTCTTGTCCTACTGCAGATAACACGATTATTCTTGGAATTTTTTCTAAATCCATTGAATTTAACTTTTCTAAAACTCCTAACCCATCTAAATGTGGCATTATTATATCTAAAACCACTAAATCAGGCTTCTTTTCCTCAATTAACGTTAATGCTTCTCTACCATCTTTTGCAACACCAGTTACAACAATGTCTCTTTGATTAAGTAGATAGTCATTAAGAATACTACAAAATTCTTTGTTGTCATCAGCTATTAAAACTGATATCTTTGATCCATTCATGTTTTTCTCCCCTTCTTCCCATTATATTCCACACTTATACATTTAGTTATTTTAATAAATTATTATAATATCTTCTATTCTTAGATTATTTATATAATATTCTCTAAAAATTCATTTATTCCAAATAATTATTAAAATTATAAGTTAAAATCAGTAATTTAATATTATTATATCATAACTTATTATATATTAATAGTTTTTTTACATTTTTTTGAAAAAGATATTATAAAATTTATTTATTATACCCTTATATTTCTTTAATTTGTAATTTAATCCTATTAAAAGCAATTTTTATTTGTCTAAATTTATTATAATAATTAATAGCTTAAATATATTTTCATAAAATGTCAATATTTTTTTCTAAAAAATCAGAATTTATGTAATTTTAAAATAAAACACCGAAATTTATTCGATGTTTTATTGTTTATTGAATTACTCCAGCATCTTGAAGCATCCATTCAATATAGATTCCATAACCTACATCAGGCTTATTTATTAATACATGAGTTACAGCTCCTATTATCTTATCATCTTGAATTATAGGGCTTCCACTCATTCCTTGAACTATCCCACCTGTTTTTTCTAAGAGCTCGGGATCTGTAACTTTAATTACCATACTTTTTGGACCTGGTTTATCTTGAGCTAATAATTTTACTATTTCAATATCATATTCCTTTGGTCCCTTTTCATCTAATGTTGTAATTATTTTAGCAGGACCTTCTTTTATTTCACTTCTAAAGCCTACTTTTAAAGGTTTATTGTAAAGATTATTAACTAAACTTTCATTAGTTATTCCAAAAATTCCAGATTGAGTGTTTTTTTCTATAACACCTATATTAGTTTTATCATTACTAAATAGTCCCTTTAGCTCTCCTGGAGCTCCTTTTTCACCTTTTCTAACACTTATAACTGATGATGATAATAATTCACCCTTTTTAATTACAAATGCTTTATTAGTGTCTCCATCTGTAATAGGATGACCTAATGCACCAAAGGTTGAAGTCTCCTTATGGTAAAAGGTTAATGTTCCTATTCCTGCTGTAGAATCTCTTACCCATAGTCCTAACTTATATTCACCATCTTCTTCTAAAAGTTCTACATTCTTTTGTGCTAATTCATCATTTCTTAAGTATTCAACTTCTATATTTGATGTGTTTAAGGATTTTATTTTTTTTGCCAAATCTTTAGAGCTTGTAATTTCTTCTCCATTTACCTTTGTTAATATATCCCCTAATTCTATCCCAGAATTTTTCCCAGGGCTTTCGACTTTTCCTTCACTAGTTTCAATTTCTGAATGTCCTACAACTAATACTCCCTTCGTAGATAATCTTACACCTACACTAGTTCCTCCTGGATAGACTTCTAAATCATTAACTTTTGTTACAGGAATAGACTTTAAAGGTACTAATCCTAAAAAATTAATTTTTAAGTCTTCTGCTGTATATTTTAAATTATTAAAGACACTTAACTTTGGTAAAGAAATATCCTCTTCTTCGATAGTGTCATTTACATAAACTCTATCAGGAATATTTCTTAAACTAAAGACAGCAATTAAACCCAGAATCAAGATTGGAGCAATTATAATGCTTAAATATTTTATTTTCTTTCCAGTCATAGTATCTCCTCCTTTGCTTCTGTTTTTAATTTTCCCCACTAAGATTTTTATATGCTATCGTAACATTGTAATAAAAGTTAAATATTTAATATAAATAGATTTTTAAGATAAAAAAATAAAATCATGGTAAATTACCATGATTTTAGTGTGTACATTTTTCAATATGTTATGTATTAATTATAGTTTTTTCTTATTTCTTCTTTTTTTAATTCTGCAAATGCAACCATTTCACTTGCATTTTCTAAAGTAACATCACTTACTTCGTCTCCACTTGTCATCTTAGCTATTTCTTTTATCTTATCATATTTAGTAAGTGTTCTTATTTCAGTAAAGGTTTTTCCATCTTGAACCTTTTTAGAAACGAAATAATGACAATCTGAAAGAGCTGAAATTTGAGGAAGATGAGTAATACAAAGAACTTGGTGCTTAGTTGATACTTGATACATTTTTTCTCCAACTCTTTTAGCAATTGTTCCACTTATTCCTGTATCAATTTCATCAAAGATTAATGTTGGTATCTTATCCTTATCAACAAATACACATTTTAAAGCTAACATAATTCTTGATAGTTCTCCTCCTGATAACACCTTTTCTAATGATTTTAAAGGTTCTCCTGGATTAGTTGAAACTAAGAAAGTAACATCATCAAAACCTTTGCTATTAAAATTATCAAGCTTATCTACTTGTATTTTTATAACAGCTTTTTCTAATCCTACATAAGAAAGCTCTTCTTTAATTTCTTTTTCTAAAATTAAAGCTTTTTCACTTCTTATTTTATGAAGCTTTTCTCCAATTACTTTCATTTCATCAATAATTTTTTCTGATTTCTCTTTTAACTCTAAAATTATTTCTTCTGAATTAATTAATTCATCATATTGATTTTTTAATTTATTAAAGTATTCTAAAACATCTTCTACTGTTTCACCATATTTTTTCTTATATAAACTTATTTCATATATTCTTCCATTAATTTTTTCTAGGGCAGCTTCATCATAATAAACTTCCCCCATTAGGTCTCTAATTTCTCTTGAGGCTTCTTCTATAATATAAAGAGCCCCTTCTATTTCTTCTCTTTTAACCTTAATTTTTTCAAAATGCTCTTCTACAAAAGATAATTCATTTACTACCTTAGATATTCCTTCAATTACAGCTACTCCTTGCTGTGGTGCATCTAAAATAGCATATGACTTTCCTAAGGCTAAAGAAATCTTTTCAGCATTAGATAAAAGATTAAATTCTTCTCTAAGCTCTTCTTCTTCACCAGATCTTAATTTAGCTTTTTCTATATCTTCGATTTGAAATTTTATATAATCTAAAAGCTTATCTCTATCATCATTACCTTTTAATTTATTTATCTTTTCATTTATTTCATCATATTGGCTTTTTAATGAATTAAAGATGTTTAATTCATTTTCTAAGTTTTCTCCACAAAAACTATCTAAGTAATAAATGTGAGCTCCTTTATTTAAAAGGTTTTGATTTTGATGTTGACCATGTATGTCTAATAGCTTCTCTCTAATCTTCCTTAAATATGATAACGCTATAGATTTACCATTTACTTTAATTATGCTTTTACCTGTTATTGTAGTTTCTCTAGAAATAATTAATATATCTTCCTTTTCTATATCTAGTTCATCTAAAATTAAATGTACTTCTGTTTCCTGAGTTGAAAAAACAGCTTCAACAAAGGTTTTTTCCTCTCCATACCTAATTAAATCCTTAGAAAATTTACCACCTAAAACATAATCAATAGTATCTATTAAAATAGATTTACCTGCACCAGTTTCTCCTGATAGTATATTAAACCCTTCTCCAAACTCTACTGATAACTCTTGAATTAAAGCAAAGTTTTTGATGTTTAATTGTAATAACATTTTACCCCACCTCTATAAGATTATAAAATCATATTTCTAACCTTTGTAACAAGCTCTTCTGCCTTTTCTATATTTCTTACTAAAATAAAAATAGTATTATCCCCTGCAATTGTACCTGCAACTTCTGTATCAAATAAAGTATCTATAGCTTCTGCAACAGCATTAGCTGATCCTGTAAGTGTTTTAACTACTACAAATTTATCTACGTTTTCAACTGAAACAGCTGCGTTAGCTAATATACTTGATAATTTATCATTTATATCTTTTTGTTCCTTAGTTGAAGCTATATATTTATAATTACCTGATAAACTTTGCATTTTTACTAGTTTAAGCATCTTTATATCTCTTGATACAGTTGCTTGAGTTACATCAAAACCTGCTATTTTAAGTTCTTCTGCAAGATCTTCTTGAGTTTCTATATCTTTTTCACTTATTATTTCTAAAATTTTATTATGCCTTTTTGATTTCATATTAATCACCTTCATATTCCTTTGAATTATTTAAAATTTTCGTCCTTAATACTTTAAAATAATCATAATCCTCTAGTAAAACAATTTTTGCTTTTTGTTTAGATTTATATATATTTATAACAGATTCATAGTTACATCTAATTGCCTTTTGACCATCAAAGGTTATATACACATCCTCATCGCCACTATCTACACTAATTTGAATCTTACTATCACTATTAAGCACTATAGTTTGCATTCCTTTAGTATGAGCACAAATAGGTGTAACTGTAATAACATCTACATCTGGATAAACAAATGGACCTCCTGCTGAAAATGAATATGCTGTAGATCCTGTTGGCGTAGCTATTATTAGTCCATCACCTTTAAATGTATAATACCTTTTTCCATCAATAAAAACATTGAATTTTACCATTCTTGATAAAGTTCCCCTAGCTACTACTATATCATTTAATGCCTTATACTCTATTTCATCATCCTTTGTAGATAATGAGCATTGAAGTAAAATTCTATCTTGTAATGTATATTTTTCTTCTCTTATCTTTTTAGCTGCAGATTTTAAATCTGATATTTCAACACTTGATAAAAACCCTAAGTTTCCTATGTTTATTCCTAATAAAGGAGTATCTGATATACCATTGATATCCCTAGCTACCCCTAAAATAGTTCCATCTCCACCTAAGACAACAATTAAGTCAAAATCTCTTTTGATGCAATATTCCCTTATATCTAAGTTGCTAACAATTAAAATGTTTGCATTCGGGAATTCTTTTTTTAATTTTAATTTAACATCTTCTGCAACATCTCCAGTTTTATCCTTTGACTTATTTACTGCTATTGCTATATTTTTCATATATTCCCCTTGCTTTTATTAAAGCTTCTCCCTTTATATAAAATTAAATAAAAACTCCAAAACAAAGTTTTGGAGTTTCATTAATAATCTTTATAAAGTATTATGAGATGCTTCAACAACTTCATTTATATCTTCCATTTTAAAATTAGTTTCTTTATTAGTGTCCTTGCTAAAGTAAACTAAATATTCTATATTTCCTTCTGGCCCTTTTATAGGTGAATAACTAACTCCAATAATATTTAAATTTTCTTTTAATAAGTGTTCTACAATTGTAGTAACTACTTCCTTGTGAACATTAATGTCTCTAACTACGCCTTTTTTACCTACTTTTTCTCTTCCTGCTTCAAATTGTGGCTTTATTAAAGCAACAACTTCACCATCATCTTTTAAAAGATTAATTGTAGCTGGCATTATCTTTCTTAAAGATATAAAAGATACATCTATAGATGCAAAATCTAATTTTTCACCAATATCTTCAGGAGTTACATATCTTATATTTGTTCTTTCCATACATACTACTCTTTCATCAGTACGTAATTTCCATGCAAACTGTCCATATCCAACATCCACTGAAAAAACTTTACTTGCACCACTTTGAAGCATACAATCTGTAAAGCCTCCTGTTGATGCACCTATATCCATACATACCTTGTTATCTAATGATATATTAAATTCATTCATTGCCTTTTCTAATTTCAATCCGCCTCTACTTACATATTTTAAAGTTTCACCTTTAAAAAATATATCAGCTTCTACACTTACTCTTTCTCCAGCTTTATCAACCCTTTGTCCGTCAACAAAAATTTTCCCAGCCATAATATTCGTTTTTGCACGTTCTCTTGAAGTAAAAATCCCCTTTTCTACTAAAAGGATATCTAATCTCTCTTTTTTTATTGACATACTTATCTCCTTTATCTTATAGTTCTGAAACTATTTTTTCAATTCCAGCTACATCTAAATTAGCTTCTTTGTATAATATTTTAACATCTCCATGTTGAATAAATTCATCTTTATAGCCTAGAATTTCAAACTTATTCTTAAGACCTAATCCTTGTGCTAATTGAAGCACATTAGCTCCAAATCCACCCTTAATAGCATTATCTTCTATAGTTATTATCTTATAATCATTATTAACTATTTCTTTTAAACATTCTACATCCATAGGCTTAACAAATGTTGCACTTATTATAAGAGGATTAATTCCCTTTTTTACAAGCTCTTTTTTAGCTAGTATTGCATGTTGAACCATTTTACCAACTGCTATAATTGCTATTTTTTCACCATGTGATACCTTTTCCCATTTTCCATAAGTAATTTCTTTTATTTCATTTACTTCTTCAGTACAATCTCCACCCCTTGGGTATCTTATTGCAACAGGTGAATTACTATCTACAGCCCACTTAAGCATTAAAGGAATTTCATTTAAATGCTTTGGTGCTAACACAGTCATATTTGGTATTAAACTTAAATATGATAAATCAAAGACTCCCTGATGGGTTTCTCCATCTTCTCCAACTATACCTGCCCTATCTATCGCAAATACAACTGGAAGATTTTGAATACATACATCATGAATTATTTGATCAAATGCTCTTTGTAGGAATGTTGAATAAACTGCAAAAACTGGTCTTATACCTTGGCTAGCCATACCAGCTGCTAAAGTTGTTGCATGTTCTTCTGCTATTCCAACATCAAAAAATCTATTAGGATACTTTTGAGAAAACTCCTTTAATCCTGTTCCATCTGGCATAGCAGCTGTTATAGCAACTATTCTTTCATCATTTTCTGCAAGTTCAATCATTGAATCTCCAAAGACCTTTGAATAATTCTTTGAACATTTAGCTTTAAATGCTTCACCACTTTCTAAATCAAATGGTGTAACTCCATGAAATTTCTTCGGATTTTTTTCTGCTAATTCATATCCTTTTCCCTTGTGAGTCATGACATGAATAATTACAGGCCCATCTATTTGCTTAGCCTTTCTCATTACATCATTCATTGTATCTATATCATGACCATCTATAGGACCTATATATTTCAATCCCATATCTTCAAAAAGCATTGATGGTACAACAAATTGCTTTATACTATCTTTAAATCTTGAAAGATAATGTGCAACCTTTTTACCAACATTCGAAGAACTTAATGTAGAATTTATATCTGATTTTAACTTATTATATCTAGGTTCCATTCTAAGATTATTTAAATGTGAGGATACACCTCCAACATTATGGGAAATAGACATTTGATTATCATTTAATATAACAATCATCTTTGTCTTATTAAACCCAACATCATTTAATGCTTCAAGAGCCATCCCACCTGTTAACGCACCATCTCCAATTACTGCTATTACATGATTGCTTTTACCCATTATATCTCTAGCTCTAGCCATACCTAATGCAGCTGAAATAGATGTGCTACTATGTCCTGTATCAAAAGAATCATACTTACTTTCGCAACGCTTAGGGAAACCGCTCATTCCACCATATTGTCTTAAAGACTTAAATCCTTCTTTTCTTCCTGTAAGTATTTTATGTATATAACTTTGGTGCCCAACATCCCAAACAACTTTATCTTCTTCTAAATTAAAGTTATTAAAAATGCTTAATGTTAATTCAACTACACCAAGATTAGAGGATAAGTGTCCTCCTGTTTTTGACACAGTATCAATTAAAAATTCTCTTATTTCTCCAGCTAATACTTCTAATTCTACTACTGATAATTCCTTTACATCTTCTGGAGAATTTATTTTATCTAATAATCTACCCATAATAAAACCTTTCCTTCGTACTTAATTTTCCCTTTCTAACAAATCAAGAGTTAAGGATTTTAAATCACTTCCATCAACAGATAATTTTTCTAAAAGACTTATACATTCTTCAGTTAAAGATCTACACTTGCTTTCGCAATATTCAATACCAAAAATTGATACAAAATTAGATTTTTGATTATTTTCATCACTTTTAGTGTTTTTACCTAATTTCTTTACATCTCCAACTAAATCAAGTATATCATCCTTTATTTGAAATGCTAATCCTAAATTTTCCCCAAAGTGACTAAGTATTTCAATATCTTCCTTTGATGCATTACCTAATATTGCTCCTGCAACTAAAGAAACCCTTATTAATTCACCTGTTTTCTTTAGATGCATATATTTTAACTCATCCTTTGATATTACTTTTCCTTCATTAATAATATCTACAACTTGACCGCCTATCATTCCTTCTGGTCCTGCTGCTTCTGCTATTTCTTTTGAAGCTATTAATGCTTTTTCTCCATTTTTTAAAGAATAAGACATCATTAAACTCATTGCTTCATTTAACAACGCATCACCAGCAAGAATAGCAATATCTTCACCAAACTTTTTATGGTTTGTAGGCATTCCTCTTCTCAAATCATCATTATCCATACATGGTAAATCATCATGTATTAATGAATAAGTGTGAATCATTTCAATTGCAGCTGCCATATCTAATATATGTTTTGGATCTTCCTTATAAAGATTATAAGCTAGCATCATTAAAATAGGTCTTATTCTTTTTCCACCTATATTTAAGCTATAGCTTGCTGAATCATATATTAACTTATTATAGCTTCCTTTATCAACAAAGTAATTATTTAAATATTCATTTATTATTTCCCTATAATTATTTACTCTCATCTTCCCTTGATATCTCCACTTCCATATTGTCTTTTATTGTGACTAATTTTCCTTCTAAGGAGTTTAGAGTTTTATATAACTTATTAACTAGCTTTACTCCATTTTCATATTTCTTCATAGAGTCTTCTAAAGATAACTCTCTTTCTTCTAAGCTTTTTAAAAGATCTTCTAAATTATCCATCATATCATTATAACTTTCTTTCTTAGCCATTACATCAACCCCTTATTTATAAATATTAAATTCGCCCTCTACTTTACCATCCTTTAAAACTATACTAATTGATTTTTTTTCTTCTAAATCTTTTATAGATGATATTATATTTTCTTCATCATCTTGAATAATTGCATATCCCTTTTTTAATGTATTAATTGGATTATGTACATTTAGTAAATTATTTATATTTTCAATCTTAAGCTTTTCATTTTCTATCTTATTTTTCATGATTCTATTTAATTTATCAAATAAACTATCAATCTCTACATATGAATTAGCAATTATGCTTATAGGGTTGTTATTTTTTAAAACCCTTACTAACGCATCGAGTTTTTCAGATTCTTGTCTTATCTTTAGCTCCATTAACTCTGTCATTCTTTCTTTATATCCTAGTAATCTATTATTTATATCACTTTGCATAGGTACAGCTATTTCTGCTGCTTGAGATGGTGTAGCTGCTCTTAAGTCACTGACAAAATCTGAAATCGTGAAATCAACTTCATGACCTACAGCTGAAATAATAGGTATTTTAGATTTAAAAATCTCTATTGCTAACTCTTCTTCGTTAAAGTTCCAAAGTTCTTCTATTGAACCTCCGCCTCTACCTACTATTATAACATCTACATTTTTTTTATTGTTAAAAAATTTTAAACCTTTTATTACACTTTTATATGCATCTTCTCCTTGAACCTTTGCTGGATATAATACAATATCTACTAAAGAGCTTCTTCTTCTAGCTACATTTATTATGTCTTTTATTACAGCTCCTGTTTCTGAGGTAATTACACCTATTCTCTTTGGCATTTTGGGAATTTCTTTTTTATATTCTTCATCAAAATATCCTTCTTTTAGTAGCTTTTCTTTTAATCGCTGAAACTTTATATGTAATGAACCAACTCCCTCTTCACTCATACTATCTATATATAATTGAAGAGAACCAGTACCGCCATATATAGAGCATCTTCCAGATACAATAACTTCCATTCCATCCTTTAAGTCAAACTCTAAATCTATTGCTCTATTTTTAAACATTACACAATTTATTTTGCTAGTAGAATCCTTTAATGAAAAATATATGTGCCCACTTGTATGGTATTTTAAATTAGAAATCTCTCCTTTTACAGAGAGATTATTTAAAATAAAATCATTATCAAGGATTTTTTTTATATAATTATTTACTTCTGAAACCGATAAGGTCTTAATTTTCATTTTTATCTAAAGCCTCACATGAATTTTTTATAAGTAATGTTGTAGTTAATGCTCCAACGCCACCTGGTACTGGAGTAATAAAGGAAACTTTATCTTTTACTTCATCAAAGTTTACATCTCCTGTTATTTTTCCATTATATGATGATGTTCCAACATCAATTACAACTGCACCTTCTTTAACAAAATTACTATTTATAAACATTGGCTTACCAATAGCAACTACTAAAACATCAGCTTTTTTACATATAGCTTCTAAATTTTTAGTTCTTGAATGACAAATTGTAACTGTAGCATTCTTTTCTAAAAGAAGCTGTGCTACTGGTTTTCCAACTATATTACTTCTTCCTAAAACTACTACATCTTTTCCTTCTAAAGCTATATTATAGCTTTCTAAAAGTGTAATAATAGAATTAGGTGTACAAGGTAGGAAATTAGCATTACCAGTATATAATCTTCCTTGACTATTATATGTTAAACAATCTATATCTTTATTTATATTAATTGTATTTATAATTTTCTTTTCATCTAGATTGCTAGGTAAAGGTAATTGTATTATTATTCCGCTAATATTACTATCATTATTTAGCTCTTCTATTTTATTTATTAAATTTTCTTCTTTAATATCTTCTTCTAACATTACCTTTTCAAAACCACAGCCTAGTGATGTAGCTACTTTTTCTTGACTATTCATATAGTAAATTGAACCACCATCATTTCCTACAAGGACTGATGCAATCTTTGGTATTTTTTTATTTTCTTCAATTCTTTTTTCAATAAATAATTTTATATCTTCTTTTATTTGTAATGCTACTTTTCTTCCATCTATAATTTGCCCCATTTAAACTCCCCCTTTTAACTCACTTTTATATTAGTTGTTTTTAAATGCTTTATCTAATACTCCATTAACAAATGATACACTTTTTTCATCTGAGTATCTTTTAGTTAACTCAATAGCTTCATTTATTGCAACTTTTCCTGGAATATCTTCTACAAATTGCATTTCAGCAATAGCTAATCTTAAAATAGTTAAGTTAACTTTTGAAATTCTTTCAAGCTTCCAATTAGTTAAAGCTGATTCTATTTTTTCATCTATAGCAGTTATGTTTTCTCCAACAACAGTTAATATTTCTTTTATGTATTCTAAATCTATAGTCTTTAAGTCCATTTCATAATCTTCTATGAACATTTCCATTGTTTCTTCTAAAGTGTTTTTACTTAATGTCATTCCAAAAAGTAATTCCATCGCTAATTCTCTTGATCTCTTTCTATTCATATTGTCCTCCTAAGTTTTCCTCTAATTATATTATTAACATCTATAAAGTAAGTTAATCATGTATATACTACAATAAAATTCTTTAAAGCACAAGGAAACACCCTCTGAAAATCAGAGGGTGATATTAATTTTCCTTAATTTCTTCTTTTTCTTGCTTTGGTAAGTAAATGCTTTGAACACTTATATTTACAGAATCAACCTTTAATCCAGTCATAGCTTCAACAGTTTTCTTTACATTTTCTTGTACTGAGTTAACTACTTCTGGTATTTTAATTCCATACTCAACTGCAACATTTAAATCAATGATTGCACTATCTTCACCTAAAGTAACCTTAACACTCTTACCTGAATGTTTTTTACCTTTTAATAAATGTGATATGTTATTACCAACGGCTTGTTGAGTTTCAACAACACCTTCTATTTCCTCAGCTGCAATACCAGCTATTACACTTACAACTTCATCTGAAATTTTAACGATTCCAAGATTCTCATCTTTGTTTATATTTTCCATTTACTTTACCTCCTAATTACTTTACAATGAGCAAAGCAGTTTTTCTTATGTTCATTATATCAAACCACTTGTTAGATTACAACGGAATTATTTCTTAAGTTCTATTATAACATCACTAATTGTTGCTACATCTTCAACTATTTCTTGAATTACAGCACTATCTTCATCTGTAACTTCTTCAGCTTTAACAACAACTCTTACTTTATTTCCTTCAATAAAGCATAATACATCTTCAAAACCTTTATTTTTAACGTTTAACTCTATTCTTCCTTCTTTATCTTTTAACATAGTTTTTTCTGTTAATTCAGCAGTTGCAAGATCTTTTTGTTCTTGTGAAGTGTTAACATCAGCTATTATAGCATTTAATTGTTGAGTAGTAGCTGCATAACCTTGTTCTTTTTCATTTCTTAAACCAAATAAGTAATCATTGCTTCCTAAAGTTTCTTTGTCATTTTTCTTATCGTCTTTTTTATCTTCTTTCTTATCTCCTGCAGTATCCTCTGATAATACTTGGCTAAAGTCTGTTGGATCATTTAACCCACTTGTGTTTAGTTTTGCTGATAGAACTCCTACACACACTATAAGAGCCATAAGTGTAAAAATAATTCCAAATTGTTTTTTTGTCATGATAAAATCCCCCCATCTAATTCTCTTTTAATTATATGCTATCTTTGCATAGGATATACATTTACTTTGTCTAAGGAAAGTCCATAAAGACTAGAAATTGCTGTTTGAATATCATATTTTACCTTTTCACTTTCAGCTCCTTCTGCCACTATCACTATACCTGTTATCTGCGGTTTATATGTTTGCAATATAAATGGTTCATTTTCTGATCCATTTCCACTCATTACTATTTTGCTTCCATCTGTTTGTTGTTCTTGTACTCTTTTGCCACCATCTCTATCTGCCTCTTCAGTTACTGAAACTTGGGTGTTTTGATCTATTGCAGGTACTTTAACTTCCCCACTTGCAAAATGCATCATTACTTCTACTTCACCAACACCATCCATTTTGTTTAAGATGCTTACAAGCTCTTTTCTTTGAGTTTCTTCATAGCTTAAAATTTCTTTAGACTTTGTACCATCTTCACTTGTATTAGCTATAGCACTTTCTACTCCACCGTTAGTAGGTGATGTAGATTTCTTTCTGCCAGTTGTTAAAAAACTTACAGCAAGTAATACAAAGGCTAGTACTAGTGCAATAGTTACAATATTAAGAAACTTTTTGTCATTAATAATTTTAGTAAATTCATTTTTAAAATTATCCTTTCCCATTTTCTCCCCCCTCTTACTCTAAACTATACACTTCTATTTTATCCTTAGGTAAATTAAGCGTTTCTTCTAAGTAACTTATAATTTCAGCTTCACTTTGTATCTCTTCTTCAGATGCCATAACTTCACTTGTGTCATCTCCTATTTGTATCTTTTGTATCTTCTTAATTCCTTTTTCTTTTACTCCTATTGAGACGTTATCTATACTATAATTCATACTTTCTAAATTAATACTGCAAGAAATATCACTTGCAAACTCCATATCCTTAAATTTTTCTTCTAATATCTTTTGGCAATTTTTATCTAAGTTATCTTTAAATACTTTTTCTTTCTTAATATCTACTGTATTCTCTTTTTCTTCATTTATTACTGCTATATAATCATCTTGATACTTTGATATATTTGATACTATTTCACTTTCATCCTTACTAAAAATTGCTACAATAGGATTTAACATTACAGATATTAATATTAATCCTAAAACAAACTTTAAATATTTTTTTATACTACTTTCTGGAGCTACTAATTCTATAGCTGTCATAAGTAATAGCATTGAAACTAATGTAGTTATAAAACCTTTTAATATCTCCACATTAACCTCCTATTATAAATTTACCTGCCGAAGCCATAATGGCTATTAAAATAAAGAACATTAAGCTTACAGATAGCACACAGGACATAATTAATATTAATGATTCTCCTGCTGCTGCAATTGAATTTGTTATACGCTTATCACTTATTGGTTCAATTACTGCTGCTGATAGCTTATAAACTAAAGTCATTAATGTAAGCTTTACTATCGGATAAAGCATAAGTAAAATTATTACTACCAGTCCAATAGAGCTAACGGCATTTTTAATTATTAATGAATATCCTGCTACTGTTGATATTGCATCTGAAAATGATTTCCCTACAATAGGAATAAAATTATCAATTGCAAATTTTGCTGTTTTTAATGTTACTGCATCTATAGTAGATGCGGATATCCCCCTAACTGTTAACAATCCAATGAATACAGTTAAAATTAATCCTTGCATCCACAAGGTTATTTGTTTCATTAACTTACATAAATTATCTATCTTATATTCTGTTGAAATATTATTAGCAAATTGTAGAACAAAGGTCATTAAAATTAATGGAATAATCACATTAAGATATATTCTTGGCAATAATATTGTAGCTCCTAAGATAATAGGATCCATTGTTGCAGCTTGAGCAAAACCTCCAGCTGAACCTAGCATTATAACTAAAATAGGCAATATTGCTGCCATAAAGTTTGATATTTCTACTATAATATCCTTTGCAATGGATATGGATACTATAAAGCTTTTTGAAAGTATAACAATTAATAATGCATAACAAGCAAAAAATGCTATATTTGAAATGCTATCATTTGAAAAAGCATTTTGTAGATTTTTTAATAAAGAACATATAATAGCTAGTACAACAATCCCTAATGTTAGTGATAATACAGTTTTTACTTCTCTAAATAAAAAGCCTACAATCATATCACCTATATCTTTAAAGGAAAGATTACCCTCTCCTGTTTCTATATAGCTTTTAAAATATTCTACTGGATCTAATTCATTTAAGATCTCTACATCAGTCTTCATATTATTTATATAGTTATATAAACCTTCTAACCTCATTTGTACATCTTCGTCTTGAAGAATTTCTTCTGAATTTATATTGTAATTGTTGTTTTCATCATTTACTGCATAAGTACTTTTAATAGGCAGCGTAAATATACTAACAATTAAAACAATACTTAAAATAATAATCTTGTTAACTATTTTTTTTCTTATTTTCATAACATCACCTACAATATCTGTAGAATAGAATCTAAGACTGCCATTAATATTGGAACTGCTAAAGCAAGTATTAATATTTTACCTGCAAAATCAACCTTTGAAGCAATACTTCCAGCACCTGCATCTTTACATATCTCACTGCAAAAAGATGTTAAATAAGCTATAGCTAATATTTTTAACACTATCCCTATATAAACTAAATCTATATTAGCTTTATCTGCAATACTTTTTATAAAAAGCAGTACATTGTTAAGCTCTCCTACTACGGAAAGAAAAATAATGCATCCAGCTACAAGGGATATTAAAACTGCTATATCACTTCTTCTATCTTTAAACAGCATAACCATGAATAAAGCAACAAATGCAAAGGATACTATTTTTATAATCTCCATATTATCACCTATAACATAAACATCGTTCTTATTGTATTAAAAAGGTCCCCTATTAGCCCTATTACTGTGATTAATATTATTACTACTCCTGCTATGTTAGTAATAACTGCTATGTCATCCTTTCCGCTACTTTTCAAAACCTTGTCTAATACTATAATGAGTATCCCCATTGCCCCAATTTTAAATATAATGTTCACATCAAGCATTAAATTATTCCCCCTCTATAATAAAAATATTGAAATCATTGCTCCTAAACATGCTCCAATTGCCCTATACATTTTTGTATTCTTTTTAGCTACAGCCTCTGATTCCTTACAGCACATTTTAATATTTTCAATTGTTAAATTAAATATCTTATCTTGTCCATAAATTCCTGACTCCCCTAAAGACTTAAAAAAATCAGATAATATTATTTCATCTTCACTTGATAAATAAAATCTATCTTTCATTTTTTTATATTCCTCCTTAAAGGTTTCATAAACACTTAGGTATTTTCCTTCTGTTAAATTTTTCGAGATATTAACTAGTAAGTTTCCCACAGGGTTTTCAACCTTTATACCAACATAGTTTAAAGCTTCTGGCAAAGGTGTATTAGCATAAATTATTTCATTATTTAAAAGTAAAAGTGATTTTAATATTTCATTTAATTGCCTACTTCTTTTTTTAAAACTATCTCCAAAATAGAATCCCATATAAGTAAAAGACAAGAAAATTATTATTATTGCTATTATTTTAAGCATTTTACCTCCCCTTTAGAATCAACTTCATATATTTTTTCTATAGTTCCAACACCACGTCGATTACTTAACACTACAACCCTATCTAAAATAGAATTTTCAAGTAGATCTTTAAAAACCTTTCTCTTATAAATATCCTCAATGCTATATCCGTGTAGAGTTACAATAATGTTTACTCCAGAATTAAAGGCCATTAATAATGCTTCTATATCTCCTTTAGTTCCTATTTCATCACAAATTATAACTTCTGGAGATAAGCTTCTTATAGCCATTAGCATTCCTTCTCTTTTTAAACAGTTATCTAAAACATCACAACGCAAACCTAGATCCATTTGCGGTATTCCTTTAAAGCATGCTGCAATTTCACTTCTTTCATCTATTACAGAAACCTTCCTAGGCTTTAAGTCTAAAAGTGGCATCCCATTAGATATGTTTCTTGTAATATCTCTTAATATAGTTGTCTTCCCACATTTAGGTGGTGAAATTATAAGGGTATTAAAAATTTGTTCTTTAGAAGTTATAAATCTCATTAATTCATTTGAGCAGCCTTTAACTTCTCTGCAAACCCTTATATTTAGAGATGCAATATTTTTTATAGTTCTTATTTTTCCATCTATAAAAACACATTCACCAGCAAGTCCAATTCTATGTCCACCTTTAATAGTTAAATAACCTTGTTTTATTTCCTCTTCATAAGCATATAAAGAATAGTTAGATATCTTCATCAGTATTTGTTTCATATCTTCACTAGTTACTATATAATCAAGTATTTCTTCTCCATTAAAGGTATTTATAATTACTGGTTTTTCTAATTTGATTCTTATCTCTTGTAGCTTTTCAACTTCTTTTATAAGGGAAGTTAATTTTAAAGGTAATATCTTTAACAATTCAGCACAACACTCCATATTCATCACTTCCTTTTCTAATGTACTTCTATAAATTTATTAGCTTATATCACATAATATTCATAATAATAATTAAATATGTAAAATATTTCTTATCTACATAATTTTTTTACTATTTTAAAATTCTCTTTAACTTATAATATTTACTGTTAAGTAACTTTATACTTATCTTTTGTAAAAAACATAAATAAAAAAAGCTACTCTTTCGAGTAGCTTTATATTTTCTTAGCTTAGTTAGCTGTAGTTGAGCAAAATGGACATGGAATTTCCTTTTTGCTATTTAATGATTCCTTTTCAACAAATAAAGGCTTGTTGCAGTTTTTGCAATTTATTTCTATGTACTCATCTTCAAAGTCACTTAACTCATCAAATGATACCTCTTCAAATAGCTCTTCTTGTAAATCAGTAAGATCTTCATCCATGTATTGTACATTTTCTTCCAAATATTCTTGTCTTAATATTGTATCTTCAACCTTACCTGAAATTTTTTCTAGAATGTTTGTTATTTTAGTATATATTTCTCTATTATTTTTGTCATCAATCTTAGATATAACATCTTTTAATGCTTCAATATCATTATTAATTTCCTTCATTTTTCACACTCCCTTTTCTTTACTATCTATGTAAATTATACACCATTTTTCATTATTTTATAATAAAAAATGCTAAGTTCATAAGAACTTAGCATAAGATACGTATTAAACTCTTTCCATGTAATCCCCAGTTCTTGTATCTACTCTTATTGTATCTCCTTCATTAACGAACATTGGAACGTTAACAATTGCACCAGTTTCTAATGTAGCTGGCTTTAATGAGTTAGTAGCAGTGTTTCCTTTTATTCCTGGGTCTGCTTGAGTAATTTGTAACTCAACAAAGTTTGGAGCTTCAACTGAGAAAGCTTCACCTTTGTAGAATTTAATTATAGCAAACATGTTTTCTTTTAAGTATTTAATAGCGTCTTCTACTTTTTCAAAGTTTAAAGGAATTTGCTCAAATGTTTCTTGATCCATGAAGTAGTATAGTTCTCCATCTGAATAAAGATATTGCATTTCCTTTCTTTCAATTACAGCTTCTTGTAATTTAGCAGTTGGGTTAAATGTAGTATCTGTAACTCCACCTGAGATAACATTTCTTAACTTTGTTCTAACAAAGGCAGCACCCTTCCCTGGTTTAACATGTAAGAAGTCAATAACTGTAAAAACTTGTCCTTCATGTTCGAAAGTTGTACCTTTTCTTAAATCTCCTGCTGATATCATAAAATATCCCTCCAAAATAACTTAGATTCATTATTTATTATAACCCGTAGGTTACTTATGTAATCATAACCTCAACTATGATATGACATAACAAAAATATTTTATCAAAATTAATAAGTAAATGCAAATATTTAAGGTAACTTAATTAAATATTCCCTTCATTATTTACTTTTTAAGTGTAAATTTAACAAAACTTCTTTATTTTCATAATTTATTTCATAGTCGCTAATAATAAAATCTCTTAATAAATTTAATTTATTTAAAACTTCTTCCTTCTCTCCTTTTAAAGAAATATTTATATTCCAATGATTTTCTTCTTTTATTAAGGATATAATTGAAAGTTTTTCATCATTTCCTATATAACTATAAATATCTTTTATACTATTATAATTAGTTTCTTCTTTAACAAAATTTATAGTTTGAACACTTTCATTTTTTGAATACAAAAGAATTCCTACTTGTAGTATTGTTATTATGGCTAAAAATATTCCTATAATTTTATTTTTTATATCTTTTTTATTATTGAACATTTATTTTATAATTTCCTTTATCATTTTTTTCAAGTGATCTTATATTTAAATTTTCTTTTTCTTCAAAATTTGATGCATCTTCTAATGTCGGAAAGTTTATTTCACCTAAATTATTTTTAATTTTCATATATAGTATTTTATTATCTATCAAATTTAACCAATTAATTAAGCTCTCTCTTTTATCCTCTATTAATACTAAATTTTCATTTATCTTAATAGATGAATCTACTGGTTCTATTATTGTTTTTATTTTACTTATCGAAAGAGGTATTAAAAATAAATTTATAATGAACATCAGTAAAATCCCTCTTTTGTTCCCATTCCTTCTCTCATCACTTTTGTTTCTAATAAAGCTTTCTGGAATAAAATCTTTGTTTTTTAAAAAGCCTCTCATTTACTAACTCTCCTATTTTTAAATACTTAATAGATTTAAATTTAAAATCCTCAATTTCTTCATCTTTATTTAAATTATAATCAAGTATAATATCATTTAAATCTGTCTTATGCTTATTTACATAACTACTCATTTCATCTTTACTCTTTGTTACATATGTATTTAATATATATCCATTAACAACGTTAATAATATAATACATTTCTTTGATCTTTGTTAATGATACATAATTTCTGCAACCTCTTAATCTTTTGTAAATTTCTCCCTTTATAAAAAACTGTATTGGTATTATTTCTAATGTCCTTACCCTCTTGATAATCAGCTCTACTATCTTAAGTTTCTTAACTGAATAAACGAAAACTATTTTATTTGTTTTTGAATATTCATAATGAAAAAGTAAATCATCATCTAAAGAAAAATCTCTTGAAATAACTTCATCAACATATTCATCTAAAATATTATTTTCGCCTTCAAATTTATAAGTTTTTATAAGTAAAGGTTCTTCTAGTATAATTATTTTAATATTTTTCCCTATTTTATTTACTAATTCTGTATCCTCTTTGATTTCATACATATCCCCATTATATACATACCTATCTTTTTCAACTCCAATTACATTAATCATTCTTAAACCCTTTCCTTCTATATATTAACGAAATCAGTTTTGTAATACTTAGGAACTAAAATAATTTTTTCTTCATTATTTTCAGTTATTAACTTAGCTTCTAAGTGTATTTTTTTTATACTTTTTAATCTATTATGTTCTAACCTTATATAACTATCTCTAATAATAATAGATATCATTGTATTTTTATCATATTTATATATATAATAAAAACTTTGAAATTCATCACCTAATAAATTATTGGAGATCTTCCTTTTTACATTATCAATTATCTCTACCGAGGAATTTATAAATTCCTCAGCAGACACAATTGCATCCTCATACTCTAAAGAAATACTCCTAACATCATCATCAACCTGATAAAATTCAGCCTTTCTAAAATTATTTATAGTCATAGCTGTAATCATTCCAGTTACAGATAAAGTCATAATAGTTATAGCAATTACCTCTAATGTAATGAATCCATCCTTTTTAATTTTCTTACAAACATTCAATTCTACTTTCTCCTGACTTATGGATCATAATAATATAAAACAATTTTTCCTTTTTTATTATTTTAAAGCTTTCTATATCCTTAGCAATAACATTAGTTGTTGTTTGAATAATTCCTGTATTACTTGAAACTGTATTTAAATCTAATCTGTCGTTAACTAGATTAAATTTTATTACTTTATCTATAGTTATATTTTCAAATGTATCATCTACAACATATTTAACTCTTATTTCACCTAAAGTATTTCCCCTATCTTCTCTTATATAAATACTTTTAATTCTATCTCCTCTTAAAACTCTATTAATAGTAATTACTGCATCATCTAAATAATCTCTTGAGTTAAAGAGGGATTCTGATTTTATATATACTTCATAAGCTTTTAATACTAAAGTTGTACTTAATGATAGAAGTATTAATGATATAAATATTACTATTATGCATTCTAAAATTGTAAATGCTTTTCTTTTTTTAAATTTATACTTCCATCCATAATGATTTAATAAATTCCTCTTCATATTTAATAATTTCCTCGCCAAAATCTATATTAAAAACTATTACATATTTCTCTATCCGTCCATTTTTTATTGTCTCTACTTTTTTAATTACAATATTATTACCTTCTCTAAAATCCACTAATCTCTTATTAGTTAAATCTAAGAGAAATTCATTATAATATTTAAAAGATAATTTATTCTCTTTTATTAATTCATTAACTTCCACTAACGTATAATTGTACTTTAACTCGCTTATAATGCTAAAACTAATACTACTTATTTCTTGTTTTATCTTTCTCTTTGCAGATGATTTTTCTAATGCTATAGTTGTATTCATAATTAATGCAGCTAAAATACATAATGTAAAAATTCCAATTACAGTTTCTATTATCATACTTCCCTTTTTATTTCTCATCTTAAAATCTCAACCTTATCTAGTTCATTTATTGTAATAATATCATTTCCCACTGCAATAGTTATCTTTAGTTTATCTTTTCCATTTTCTTTAACAGTGATAGTTCCTGCAGTACTTATATATCCATCAGCAGTTATCAAAATCCAAACGTTACTTCCAAATGATTTATGAACTGTATATCCCTCTGGCATATTAATTGACTTTATCGGCTTATTTTCTATACTTTCTGTTGAAAAAATCATATACTTCCCTTTACTATCAATCATAATCCGCCCTTTCTCCTTTACTCTTTTGCAATAAGCCTTAGATAAACTCAATGTGTCTTTTATTTCATAAGCTAAATTATTAATAATAATCTTATTTTTAATATTAATTATTGTTCTCCCTACTTTTACACCTAATGACAACAAAATCATCATTATAAATAAGGATGCTAAAACTTCAATTATTGTAAATGCCTTTTTCTTCATTAAACTACACCACCTAAAAGAGTATTAAAAAGTGGTATTACAAATACAACTACAAAAGTTAATACTAATAACGCCATAAAAATTATCATCGTTGGTTGAATTAATTTTAGCAATTTATCTATTAAATTTATTATTTTTTCTTCTATTTCTATTGATAATGTCATTAGTCTTTCATCTATATTTCCACTAGACTCTCCTAGTTTTATCATAGAAACAGTGTATTTGCTGCAACTATTACTTTCATATATTGCTGATGCCAATGTATTCCCCAGTAAAATTTTTTTATTTATTTTTAATAAACTGCTCTTTACATTATTGTTACCAAATAAATCAAAGCTCCTAGAGCAATAATCTAAACCTGTTGATATGTTTATTCCACTATTAACTATGGTTGATATTAATGATATAACCATATATTCATTAAAAAGCTTTATTATTTTAAGCTTTAATAAATACTTCTTTAAGTACTTTTCCCAAAACAACTTTAATACTAATAAGGGTATAAGTATTCCCCAGGTAAAAATATAAGTAATAAATAAAATTCTATCTTTTCTAAATACTTCTAATAATTTATAAACTAGTGTAAATATTTTAGGTGGTTCTACTCCAGTTGATAAGTATATATCATAAAAACTAGGTATTATAAATGATATAAAAAATATAGATAAACCTATTAAAGATATAAAGATAAATAGTGGATACATAAGTGCATCTTTAACCTTCTTTTTTATCATTATAAGTTTTAAATAATACTCCTCTATTCCTTTCATAAGCTGAGGTAACCTACCACTTTTTTCTCCAATAGACACCATAGAAATAAAAAACTCTGAGTATAATTCTTTATTACTTTTAAGTGCCTCTTCTAAACTTTTTCCTATACTTATTAAACTTTCCATATTGGTAATGCTTTCTTTATATGACTTTGATAACGGAAGTTCTTTTAGTAATTCCATTATCCCTAAGAAGTGAATTCCTTGATTGTATAATTTAGATA
>NZ_JBOFYU010000024.1:0-16858 GCF_051654825.1 Clostridium sp. | reverse complement strand
CTGAGCCAGGATCAAACTCTCACTAAAAAGTTTAATCTGTTGCTCAAATTACTTTGAGTCTTTTTTAAGACTCTCAAAAGAATTGCTGGTTATTACTTAACTTTTATTCTGTTCAATTTTCAAAGACCAATTAAAATGTTACAATCTTTGCATCACTTATTTGTTTTGCTCTGTTATATCATTTTGTTTTTCCTTTTTTCGCCCTCAAGCGACTTCTTTATCTTACCATTTCTTCAAAACTCTGTCAACATTTTTTTTAATGTTTTTTTGTTTTGTCGAAACTACTTTAGTAAGATTATCACTTATGCAAAACATTGTCAACACTTATCTATATCGAAGTGTTTTCTTCTGCTGCATCAGCAACGAGTTACATAATATCATCATATAACAATTATTTTTTATATTTACATATATGTTATAAATGATTATTTTATAAATTCTACTTATACCTCATAATATCAAAAAAATACTACTATTGATATTCTTGGCAACGTTTCTGTTAATTATACATAAAACTAACATATTTTTAACTAAACAATACTTCAAACCTTATTTAAATAAATACAAAATATATTAACTACATCTACTTTTGGTATAGTATATCTTCATATTGATGATACTTTATAGTATAAGATGCTATAATTAACCGAGGTGATAATATGAAAAAAATAATAGATAATGATTGGCAAGAGCTATTAGAATCAGAATTTCAAAAGGATTACTATATAAACTTACGAGCATTTCTTGTTAATGAATATAAAAATAAAACTATATTTCCTAATATGCATGATATTTTTAATGCATTAAAATTTACTCCATACAATAAAGTTAAGGTTGTTATTCTTGGTCAAGATCCTTATCATGGTCCAAACCAAGCTCACGGACTTAGCTTTTCTGTTAATAAAGGAATTCCTACTCCCCCTTCATTATTAAATATTTATAAGGAACTTCATTCTGATTTAGGATGCTTTATTCCTAACAATGGATATTTAAAATCTTGGGCTGATCAAGGTGTGCTTTTATTAAATACTGTTCTTACAGTTAGAGCTCATGAAGCAAACTCTCATAAAAATATGGGATGGGAGATATTCACTGATAAAGTAATTAGTTTACTTAATAATAAGGAAGAACCTATTATTTTTATCCTATGGGGAAATCATGCTATAAAAAAATCATCCCTTATAACAAATAAACGCCATTATATATTAACGTCTCCTCATCCTAGTCCATTATCAGCTTCAAGAGGATTTTTAGGTAGTAAGCCATTTTCTAGAACAAATGATATTTTAAAGTCTTTGCATAAAACTCCAATTAATTGGCAAATAGATAATATTTAAATTTTTATATTAAAAAAGCTATCTTAAGATTATTACTAACTTAAGATAGCTTTATGAATTTCATACAAGTTGCTTTTTTTCAATAGATTTTATCTTTTTATAAGCAGAGTATCCAAATGCACCTAATATACCTACTACTCCACCAGCTGAAAATCCTAATATCATTTCTCCACCTATTACTCCAGCTATAATACCACAACTTACTCCTATTGCTATACCCTTAGCAACATAATCTAATTCCTCTTCTGACATATACATTTTCTTTAACATAACCCCATCTCCTCAATTAATCTTTAACTTGATTATATTGTATAATAAACTTCTTAATAATTCCTTAAGTTAAGCTTAAATATAAATAAATTATATTTTTACATACAAAAAAACCAACTAATTCAAAATTAGTTGGTTTACCTGGTGGCTCGACCAGGAATCGAACCAGGGACACGAGGATTTTCAGTCCTCTGCTCTACCGACTGAGCTATCGAGCCTTAACAATTAATATTTTACATAATATCTTAGTTATTGTCAACATATTTTTTATTTTTTTATTAATAATTGTCATAAAGTCATTTTTATATATTTTAATAATATATTTTAATAATAGCATTTTTATAGGAGTTAATAGTGAATTATTTAATATTTATTATTTTAATACTTATTGTAGTACTTATGTATTTTTATTGTGATAACAAACTAGCATCAGCAAAAAAGCAAGTTATGATAGCTTCTAAGCAATATACCATAATAAAAACTAAATATGATAGCCTAGCTAAACCTACAACTAGTCTAAATATAAAATTTTCAAGCCCCTCTTCAAAAGCAGGAATAGTTAATAGTAATATATATATTTATCTTTCCCCAGCATTATCATCTCCAGTATTAAAAAGAACTAATATTAGAATGGAAGTTCAAATTCTTGATATGGCTGAGTCAGATAATCATAAATGGTACTACTCAAATCTCCCTGTAGATACAAATATAAATTGTAGAGGTTGGATAAAGGATACAGATTTTTCAGTTTTATATAAGGACTCTAGTAACTTATCAAAATCTAAATAAATTTAACTTATAATATCAACAAAGCACCAAATAACGAGTTTTTCACTCTTATTTGGTGCTTATTTAAATTCAACTTATTTATAGATACATAGTTTGTATAACTATATATATTATATAAACTATAATTATTACTACAAATGGCCAATTAAATACATTTTCTTCTGAACTTACTTCACTGCTTTCTTCTCTTATAATACCTCTTTTTATATTAAGCTCTTCTAATTTCTTTATTATCATATAAACAAATGTAGAAAATATTAATGCTATTACTCCATAAAATATAAATAATTGTAGCTTTTCTCCAAATGCTAAAGTTTTTAATGACATATCTGCAACTTCACTTGTTACTTCCGGACTTTGCATAAAGACACTAGAAAGCTTAGACAATGTTACAGATGTACCATTTATAATAAAATGCAGAATACATGCCGAGAATATACTATTTGTTATTCTAACTAATAAAGCTAATATAAATCCTAATACTGTTGCATATAAAAATTGTTGTGGATCTAAATGAAGTATTCCAAAAAATAATCCAGTTATAAGTGCAGCTACGTATTTATTCTTATTTTTATATCCAGATAAAACTACTCCTCTTATTGTAACCTCTTCTGTTATAGAAGGTAAGACAGCTACTAATGATAATAATATTAAATAAGGAGTAGATGATATTTCACCAATAAAAGCTCCTATTTCATTATTAAAGAAAAATGCTGTTATCATAGAAAAGAATGTCATTATAGGCTGACAAGCAAATCCTAATAAAATTACTAAAAATACATCCTTTAAATATATTTTATTAAACTTAAAGGTTTCCTTTACAGATTCCTTAGTAACTAAAATATAAATAGCTGCTGGTAATAAAAATAGTCCTATGTGATTAAATAATAGTATTAATCTTACATCTGATATTCCAAGCATCACATATAACGGTACTAAAATTGTTGGTAAAAATATTTCTAATAGTAATATAATTAGAAAATATTTATTTGCTTTTAAAATTTTTTTCATTTAATTTAGTCCTCCCACCTTAAGATATTTCGAATGTATATATTAATGTTTTTGTGGGCATAATTTTAATGAAGCTGATAAGCTTCCGCAGTTAATCGCCTCTCCCCCATTTTATTTATATACACAAATACTCCTTTATTAACTAATTACCGTTAGTTATAAAGGAGTATTTCCTCTTTATAACCTTTTATAATTTTTCTAATTCATCCTTTAGCATTTTTAATGCGTTAATTGTACTTTCTTTTCTAACTGATTTTCTATCTCCTGTAAAGTTAAACTTCTTCACAATTGTTTTTCCTAATATATGAACACCTATATAAACTAATCCAACTGGTTTTTCCTCTGTTCCACCACCTGGCCCTGCTATCCCTGTTGTTGAAATTGCTACCTTTGAATTTGCTTCTCTTGCTATTCCTTCAACCATTTCTCTTGCTGTTTCTTCGCTTACTGCTCCATAGTTTTCTAAAGTAGCTTCTTTTACTCCCAGTCGTTTAACCTTAGCCTCATTTGAATATGTTACTGCTCCTTCTAAAAAAACCTTAGATATACCTGGATATGATATTAAATAACTTGCAACCATTCCTCCTGTACATGATTCTGCTGTTGAAATTGTTAGATTTTTTTCACATAAACTTATTCCTATAGATTCTTCTAATGAATTACAAGCTGATTTATGTACATCCTTAACCATTTAGCCTACCTCCCTAGTATATTTACTATATTATATAATTATAATATTTTTATATGGAATTTTATAGAATTTTATAAAAAAAATAAATTAAAGCTACTAACTAAGTTAGTAGCCTATTATCATTTTTGCTTATTTGCACTAATGTAGTAACCTCCTAAGGAATTTATCCCTTCATCTATTATTGAAAATTCTTTATCCCTTAGCATTGATGATATTACTTTCACACTATTCTTTGCCTCTTCGTTTAATGTTATTGTAAAATTATCTCCACTATCAACTACACTTATATAATCAAATATATTGCTATATTCATTTAATCCTAATTCACCTTGTAAATTCATATTATAATTTGGCATAGTTGACCTCCTAATCTTAAGTTATTTATTATAGTAATTTTATTTTTTCACATTGATATAATATTTATTCATATATAAATTATTTTTGAGAATCTTCTATTATCCTTTTAACTTCTAGCTCAGGAACTTCTTCATATCTTTCTAATTTACTAGTAAAGCTTCCCCTTGCTTGTGTCATAGATCTTAAGTCTGTAGCATATTTAAACATTTCTGCTAAAGGAACTTCTCCAATTACCTTTTGAAGTTTTCCTTCTTGCTCCATTCCTAATACTCTCCCCCTTTTTTTATTCATATCTCCTATTATATCTCCCATGTACTCATCTGGAATTAAAACCTCTACATGCATTATAGGCTCTAATAATATTGGCTTAGCTTGCTCCACACCTTTTTTATACGCCATTGATGTAGCCATTTTAAATGCCATTTCTGATGAATCTACTGGATGATAAGATCCATCATATAATGTTGCTTTTAATCCAACTACTGGATATCCAGCTAATACACCTTTTTCTATGCAATCTCTTAATCCCTTTTCAACCGCTGGAATAAAGTTTCTTGGCACTGCACCACCAACAACCTTATCTACAAATTCTAAATCCTGTTCCCCATCAGTTCTAGCTTCAAATTTTATTTTTACATCTCCATATTGCCCATGACCACCTGATTGCTTTTTATGTTTTCCTTGCACATCTGAAGATCCCTTTACAGTTTCTCTATAAGGAATCTTAGGTAATTGAAGAACTACATCAGCTCCAAACTTATTTTTTAATTTACTTGCTATTACTTCTAAATGAGTTTCTCCTAATCCTGAAATAATTATTTCAGCATTTTCAGTATCTCTCTCTACTGAGAAAGTTGGATCCTCTTCTAACAGCTTTTGAAGTGATGATGATATCTTTTCTTCATCTCCCTTTGCTTTAGGAATTACAGCCATAGACATTACTGGCTCTGGGAAATTCAGCTTATCATAAATAATTTTGTTATTTGAATCACATAATGTATCACCAGTTTCTGTGTATTGAAGCTTTGCAACAGCTGCGATATCTCCTGCAATAACTTCCTTTGTCATTATCTGATTTTTTCCTTTCATAAAGAAAATGTTAGCAAGCTTTTCTACCTTATCCTTATTACTGTTTATAACAGTTATTTCATTAGAAAGCTTTCCAGTAATTACTCTAAATAATGATATCTTTCCTACAAATGGGTCTGCTATAGTTTTAAATACTAATGCTGAAAAAGGATCTTTTTCAGATGGCTTTATGAAAACCTCTTCATTAGTTTGTAAATCTATTGCCTTTTGAGGAATTGCATATTGGGGGGATGGGAAACAACCTACTATGTCATCAAGGGCACATTGCATACCTATACCTTTTAATGCGCTACCACAAATTACAGGTGAAATTTCTCCTCTTGCACAACCCTTTATTAATCCACTATAAATATCATCATCACTTAATTCTCCATTTTCTAAATACTTATCCAATAACTCTTCATCAGTTTCTGCAACTGCTTCCATTATCATTTGCTTACATTCTTCTACCTTATCTAGTAAATCTGATGGAATATCTACTATATCCATTTGGTGAGTCTTAGTATTATATATTCTAGCCTTTTTTAAAATAACATTGATTACACCATTGAAATTATCTTCACTACCTATTGGATATTGTATTGGTACAACACTATTACCAAAAGTCTCTTTAAGTTCAGATAACACTTTATCAAAATTTGAATTTTCTCTATCTAATTTATTTATAAAAAATGTTCTTGGTAAATTTATTTTACTGCAATAATCCCATGCCTTTTCAGTACCAACTTGTACACCTGCTACACCACAAACTACTATTGTTGCAACATCAACAGCTCTCATTCCTTGGATTAGTTCTCCTGTAAAATCAAAGTACCCTGGTATATCAACTAAATTAACCTTTGTATTTCCAAGATCAATAGGTGCTAAAGAAACTGATAATGAAATTCCACGTCTCTTTTCTTCTTGATCAAAATCTGAAACCGTATTTCCTTCTTCTATCTTTCCTAGTCTATCGCTATTTCCTGAATAGAATAATAAGGCCTCTACTAAAGATGTCTTTCCTGATGCTCCATGACCTAATAAACCAACATTTCTTAAATTATTAATTGTGTAATCTTTCATAATTAACCACAACACCATATCAATGATGTTATGAATTCACCCACCTTTCACTTAACTAAGATAAATATTTATTTAGGCTATATATCATATTTTTATGCTTGTTTATAAATTTTAGTACAAAAAAGAAGGTGTAATTTATACACCTTCAATATTTTTAAATTATATTTTATTTTACTAATCTCTATAGTTAAAATAATCATTTTTAATTATCTTTTCTCCTATATCATAAGCCTTTAAAATATGTTCTTTTTCTTCCTCAGTTTTGTAATTACCTCTTAATATATTTCCCTTTATTACAGTTGAATCTCTATTAGTATTTACTAGTACTCTTCCCATAGAAGTATTTCTATATTTTGAATCTTCTATTCCTAATAAATATAATACAGTAGGCATTATATCTACATGCCCCCCATGAACTGTAAATTCCTTTTCTTTTATTCCATCGGCATATATTATTAAGGGGATTTCTTGAGTGTACTCTTTCCACCAACCATCTTCATAATCTAAATCCTTAATATCATCATTGTAATATTTATGAACGCCCCCATGATCTCCATAAATTACAATCATAGTATCCTTTAATAAGCCTTCGTCCTCTAGAGTTTTTATAAACATACCTATTTGTTCATCAGTATAATGAATACTTTCAAAATATCCACCTAAATAACTTTCATCTACATATTCAGGTAAATCTAATTTTCTATATTCATCTGCAATATTAAAAGGACCATGACTTGATGATGTAGGTGCATGTATATAAAAAGGATCCTTTACATCTTTTAATTTTTTTGCTACTTGTGAAAAGAAGCTTTTGTCTGACAATCCATATCCAACATTTTCTTCATATACATAATCTGTTATATCCCAAATATCCTTAGACCCGAATCCATTTCTATGTAATTCAGTCCAATTAAATTCATTAGGTTTTAATGGATGTGTAGATATAGTTTCATATCCTTCTCCATTAAGCACTCTTGATAAAGAGTTTGGATAAACTAATTCACCATAATTAAGAGATGTTATTCTTCCCCCTAGTGGGAATATTGAAGTATTAGTCATATAATCACAATCTATACTATTTCCAGCATTGTTTTGTTCATAAACATTGCTAAAATATAATCCATTTTCAACTAGCTTATTCATTGTAGGTGTTATTTCTTTTCCATTTGTCTTTTCATTAATAACAAAGTTTTCTAATGATTCTACTTGAATAAATATTACATTCTTTCCATTTGCAATTCCCTTATATTCATTATCAGGTAGATTTTCATTGTTTTCTTCTAACCACTTATCTATTTCCCCTAATTGACTTTTATTGCCTGGAACTATAACTCTCTTTATAGTTATAAACGCTTCATTTAAATGATAGCCAATAGGTCCAGGAGCTTCTACCGACATAAGAGTAGTCCATCCTTTATTAACTATTTTTTTATCCCAACCAGCTAAACTAAATATATCTAAACATATAATAGATATAATTATTCCTAGTATGGAAGCTGAAAAAGCAACTATAAACTTATTTGAATTTCCCTTTTCATTATTTTTAATCTTTAATACAAATATAAAAATTAGGATTATAATTATATCTATAAAAAATATAGAATCTATAGCCTTAAAGTTTATTAAACTTTCTTTTACTGGATTAAATGTCCCTGGAAAGAATATATTTTTTAATCCTATGAAATCTCTATTTACTCTAAAATAGCTTAAGTCAAATACTAATAATAAACTATAAATTATATTTACAACATTATAATATATAATTTGTTTTTTATATGAAAATAAATATCCAAAGGAAAATACTAATATAACGTACATTAAATGAACTAATATAAGTTTATAATCTATCTTATCAATTATTAACTTACTTGCATTACCATCTTTTAATATAGTTAAAAATATTGTTGATTTAAATAGCATATCTAGTACAATAAAAATTCTAAATATACTCATCCAGTTTACTGTAATATTGCTTTTAGCTTTATTAACACTGAACCTTAAACTGTCTAATTTCATTAAAGCACAACCTTTATCCTACGTAGTTTTTTCTAATATGTTTTTCTTGAATAATCTTACAAAATTACTAATGACCCAATATATTGATATTACTAAAAGAATATCAAATATGAAGTTAAATAAATATAATTGCTTTGATGTATCTGCTCTACCATTTCCTACAAAAGGCATAGGGAATTGAAGTGTAGATATAAATATTAAAGTCCATAAAATATGAATCTTTCCCTTAACCTCTTTGTTATATTTATTTTTAATATATTCGTAAACTGATATTATCACCATTAGCGCATATATTCCTATTATAAACCATAATGTTTTAGGTAATTTACTTAATCTAAAATCTGACCATGTTGTAAATTTATTAAATTCAACAATTGGTTCTTCACTATATTCCCTTGAGTATTTACCTAGTCCTGTTCCTGTTGAAAATGCATGATTGGCTGTGTATTCCATCCCCTCTATTAATCTCATTGGATGAGTTAAATAGAATTTTGCTAACTTTCCATTAGACATTTTTCCATAAAACTCTTCTTCAGTTATTTCAGTTCTAGGAACATATTTAACATACTCATCTGGAGGTAAGTATGAATGTTTCCCTGCTTCAACATACATATCTGGATTTAATCCTAAATCCTCTAGGTCTTCCTTTGGTGTTTCTGATTCATTAAGTACTCCATAAAAGACAGAGTTATATTGAGTATCCTTGCTCATTGCTCCATTTTGTGCACTCATTTGTAATGGATATACTATTAGTAATACAAAAAATACTCCTAACCCTATTAATCTTTTTTTAGATAAATAGCTCCTATTATCCCATACTATTTTACCTAGTATAAGTAAAATAACAGGTAGTGCAGTAAGTGTTTGCATCTTAGAGCCCATAAATAAAAATGCAGCTATAAACATAAATATTATTTTACTAAATATCCTATTGTTATTTTCTAAAACATATTTTTCATTAATATAGTAAAGATATGATGCTATAAATAACATAAGAGTCCCTATCATCATAGGCTCGCCATACAAACTATTAAACCATATTAAATAATTACCATCTAAAAATATAAATGCTCCTAAAAGTGTCATTATCGTTAATACTAATTTGCTTTTTATATTTGACTTTTTTATTACCATATATAAAGCAAATATATACATAATTGAATATGCTATTGCTAAGTATTGAGTTTTAAATATTGTTTGCCCAAAAAGATTGCAAATCCTAGATATTAAATATATTAAGTATCCTACACTAGTTCCTACAAGTGTAATGAAAAATTGAATTATGCTATTTCCATTAATACTATAATTAGTTACTGTATAATCATAAAATCTCTTAAAATCTGGATTGCTTATATCTGAATTTAAAAGAGAAATTCCTCCTGCAGACATTACTCTATCAAAATCACCTTGATCTGCTACTCCTGGCTGTGGTCCAGTAAATAAAACATATTTAACTATGCATATTGCTACTACTATAAATAAAATAGCTAAGTAGCTTGAATAGTTGTTTTTTATCTTATCTTTTAAATTGCTCAACTGTCTTCCTCCCATTACTATTTTTTTACACTAAATCACTATATCATAAGATTAGATTATTTTTTATAATAATTTTTTAATTCTTTATTAATATTCTTTCTTATTATTAATTTTTAAATCAATTATTGTTAAATAAGGCTTTAAAATATAACTTAGTATATTAAATACTTTTTATATAAATAATATGTTTTAATAAATCTACATAAAAAAGCTAGCTTAGAACAAATCTAAGCTAGCTTATATAATACTTATTTAACTCTTATATTATATCATTATTGAAGCACCTGGACCTAAAGGTAAACCTAACATGTACCAGATTACTAATAATACTGTCCATCCTATTAAGAATGCTATTGAGTAAGGAACCATTGTAGTTATTAATGTTCCTGGACCTGCATCTTTATCATACTTTTCTGTGAAAGCAACTATTAATGCAAAGTAACTCATAAGTGGTGATATTATGTTAGTTGTTGAATCACCAATTCTGTATGCCATTTGAACTAACGCTGGTGAGTAGCTCATGTTCATTAACATTGGAATAAATACTGGAGCCATAATTGCCCATTTAGCTGAAGCTGATCCCATGAATAAGTTAATGAATGCTGTTACTAATACAAATCCTATTATTAGAGGAATTCCTGAAATCCCTGCATTTTGTAAGAAATCTGCACCCTTAACTGCTACTACTGTTCCTAAGTGAGTATAGCTAAAGTATTGTACGAATTGTGCTGCGAAGAATACTAATACTATATATCCTCCCATAGTAGCCATACTTTTACCCATTAATGATATTACATCTTTATCATTTTTAACTGTTTTAGCTCCTATACCATAAGCAACCCCAGGTACGAAGAAGAATAAAGCAATTATAAATACGATTGAATCCATAAATGGTGATTTTAATATTTCATTAGTTTCAGGATTTCTTAATACTCCACCTGGAACTAAACAAATTCCCATTAATATTATAAATAATACAGTTGCTATTCCAGCAAATTTTAAACCTCTTTTTTGTTCTGGAGTAACTTCTGTTAAAGTTTCTTTTACTTCACCTTTGTATTTACCTAATTTAGGTTCAACTATTTTTTCAGTTACAATTGTACCGATTATTGTAATAAGGAATGTTGATGCTATTATAAAGTACCAGTTATCTGTTACTCCAACCCCAATTTGTGAAGGATGTATTTTTGCAGCTTCTGATGAAATACCTGATAATAAAGCATCAGTTGGCCCTGTTAATAAGTTTGCACTGTATCCTCCAGAAACCCCAGCAAATGCTGCTGCTAAACCTGCTAATGGATGACGTCCAAAGCTTAAGAATATTATAGCTCCTAATGGAACTAAAACAACGTACCCAGCATCTGAAGCTATACTTGACATAACACCAGCAAAAACTACTACTACTGTTATTAATCTTTTTGGAGTACTAGTTACTAACTTAGTTAATAATGTTCCAATAAGACCTGTACCTTCTGCAACCCCAACTCCTAATAAGGCAACTAAAACTGTTCCTAGTGGAGCAAAGCTTGTAAAGTTAGTTACAGCTGATGTAAACATATATCTGATTCCTTCTGGACTCAATAAGCTTACTACTTGAGATGTCATTTCCTTTATTTCCATAGTTGATCTATCTAACCCTGTATATGTTACAGATACTCCCATTTTAGCAAGTATTGCTGATAATACCATGATGATAGCACATAATATTATGAATATTGTAGCTGGATGAGGTAACTTATTACCAACTCTTTCAATTCCAGCTAAAATGCCTTTTTTCGGCTTTTCTTTCTTCTGTGTATTACTCATATTTATCCCCCCATTTTCTGATGTTTGAATTTTTAAAGTAGACGAACATTCGTTATTCTAATCCACGTAAACTTCACTTAATATGATATTATTATATATTCATATTAAGTATTTTTCAACTGTTTTATAACTTTTTATTAAAAAAATTTAATTTTCATTATACAAATGGCAATTACCAATGTCTTAATATGAGTTTTAGTTAAAAATCCCGTCTTTTTTTTGCAGGATTTTATTATATTACTAATAGATAGTTATGATATTTTTTTAAATATTTCTCACTTTCAAAGGGCAAAATATTAAAATATAAATAGAAATTTGAAGGAGGTAATTAAAATAATTGCATTATCACTACTTTTTTTAACTTTTTTTATTATAAATATAGTCTTTATATTTACAATTATACTTTTAGAAAAGAAAAGACCTGAAAAAACAATCGCATGGATACTTGTTTTAACGTTGCTACCTCCCTTTGGTTTAATAGCCTATTTATTTTTAGGACGTAATTGGAAAATACATACTCTAAATAAAACTAAATCTAATACTATAAACTCTTTAACCAAACCACTAATTAATGATTCTAAAAATAAACTAGGTAATTATGAAGAACTTATTGATTTAGTAGCAAATAATAGTGAATCTCCACTATTTTTAAACAATCAAGTAACGATATTAAATGGTGGAGAAGAGAAATTCTTTCATTTAAAAGAAGAACTCTTAAATGCACATCACAGTATTCACCTTGAATATTACATTATTAAAAATGACAAAATAGGAAATGAAATAAAGGAAATACTTATAAAAAAGGCACAAGAAGGCGTAAAAGTTAAATTTATAATAGATAAGGTAGGCTCAATAAGGCTTAAAAGGAAATATATTAATGATTTAAAATCAGGTGGCGTAGATGTCGTTTTTTATAGTTATATATTAGCACCTCTATTAAGATTTATTAATACTCAAATAAATTATAGGAATCATAGAAAGATTGTAGTTATAGATAATTATATTAGCTTTGTTGGTGGAATAAATATAGGCGATGAATATTTAGGTTTAGGTCCACTTGGAAATTGGCGTGATTGCCACTTTATGATAAAGGGAGATTTTTCATTAGGATTACAATATGTATTTTTAGAAGATTTTACCTCTATAAAAAAACATTCAAAAAATGATGAGTATATGATTGATAATATAGAAGAGTTTTTTTTACTTCCACCAAAAGAATATGGAAATACATTTTTACAATTTGTGAAAAGCGGACCTGACTCAGAATTTCCTTCAATAGCTCAAAGCATAATAAAATTAATTAGCATGGCTAAAAAGGAAATAAACATAGTTACTCCTTATTTTATACCTACTGAAGGAATAATTGACGCTTTAAAAATAGTATTATTAAGTGGTGTTTCTGTAAATATAATTTTCCCTGAAAAAACTGATCATTTTGCTGTTAATAGAGCTTCAAAAACTTATTTAGCTGAATTAATGAGATGTGGTGCTAAAGTATATTTATATACTTCAAAAGGTTTTATACACACTAAATTAATAACTGTTGATAATGAATTATCAAGTATTGGTACTGCTAATATGGATATACGAAGTTTTGAACTTAACTATGAAATAAATACTATTATTTATGATAAGTCTTTAACTTATAAATTGAATGAAATTTTTTTATCTGATTTAAAGGATTCTAGAGAATATACACTAACAGAATATGATTCTCAAACTATGTTTAACAAAATCTTAAATGGTATATCAAGATTACTTTCTTCTATATTATGATATAATTTATTTAAAAACAATAAATATCTAAGCTTTTAAAAAATCAGCTTAATATCTTATTAATATTAGGGGGAATAATGAAAATTTTTAAAAATACTCTTATATGTATATTATCAATAGTTATATTGATATTTCTATTTTGTAAAAGCAATATTTTAAACGGGAATATTATTGTAGATAATACTATCGAATATAATCATTCAAACTTATTACTAAAAAAACCATCTGATGATTTTGAATTCAAAAACGAATATTCAAAAGTTACTGACATAAATATATTATTTAATAATCAATCTATTACAAATGATGTAATCCTTAAGTCTCAAAGATACTATATTTCTATAGATACTCTTTGTAATATTTTAAATTTACCTATTATAATTGAAAATTCTACGATTAAAATAGGTGATTCAATAACAATTAATTTATTAGATAATGATGTTTATTTAAATAATGATTTTTATAATCTTAGAGGTGAACTAATCCAAATAGACTCACATTACTATTTATCTTTATCTGATATTGAGTACTTGTTTAATCTAAGAAGTAACTTTAATTTTAATAACAATGAAATATCCTTATTTAATTCACCAGAAGTTCATTTAAATAATAATGTTGCTAAAGAAGGAAGAATTGCATTACTTAGATTAGAAGATATTTCTGCTGGAGGATATTTAAAAAGCTCTGATAATATTCAAAAAATGAAACTAATGGTAGATTTACTTCATAGTAATTCTATTAAATTTCACATAGCTTGGGTTCCTCATTATATTGATCCTAATCAAAATATAGATAATGACTTAACAAAAGACTTTTCTATAGAAAACATAGCTTTTGTTAATTTATTAGATTATATGATAAATAAAAATGGTTTAATTGGATTACACGGATATACACATCAATTCAGTGAGGAAACTAGTTTATATGGGACCGAATTATCTAAAAAAGCAAATTCAACTGAAGAAGAAACAAGAATAGTAATTGAAAAAGCTATAAGTACTGCTAATTATTTAAATATACCTATAAGTTTTTTTGAAAGTCCTCATTATAAGGCTACAAGGTCTCAAAAGGATATTATTCAAGAATACTTTAAATATATATATGAACCATATAGTATTCCACAATATATAAATATAAAACATACTAATAATAATATATATATTCCTACACCATTAAGCTATGTAAGAGATTTAGATACATCTAAAATTACAAAAGGATTATCTAATCCTGATAATAGCGCTGGAGCACTAATGAGTTTATTTTATCATCCATCAAAAGAACTTGATTTCATAAATTTTGAAATTATTGATAATAAAATAAAATATTCATACTCTGAAAACTCTCCACTACAACAAATCATAAGATCATTAAATGAAAATAAATATGTAACATCATATATAACTAAAATAAAGTAATAAATTAGCACATGGCTATAAAATCTATGTAATATATAAATTTTATAACTATGTGCTTTTATTAAACAATTATTTCCCCTTTATTTTTCCATATATAATTGTGCTTACTAAGCCAATAAAGCCTCCGCAAGTATCTATCATAACATCTTTAATAGCCATAGCTCTTCCAGGCACAAAATATTGATGTATCTCATCTGTACACGCATATAAAAATACTAAAGCCAAAGCATATATTCTAGCATTCTTTTTGTCAACATATATTATAATTACCCTATAAGACAGTAAAAATAAAATTAAATACTCAGTCAAATGAGCACCTTTTCTAACTATGAAAGTAGCTAAATCTCCAAAATAATTATTTAACTCTATTCCTAAAGCCTGGAATACTTTTATAATTAAATTACTTTGGCTGCTTGAAACTTCTCCATTTTGATTAGACATATAAAAAATTAAAACCATCCACATTATCAACATAATCCATGCTAATATATTTTTCTTTTTGTTCATAACTCTTCCCCTTAAGTGCATAATATTCATTATACTATACTACCTAATCCATTAACTACTGTTTATTTCTATTAATCTTGATCAACTATATATCTATTTATATAAGCCAATGATTGCTCTAAAATTCCTTGTCCCCTTTCTAAATCTTGAATATTCATCTCCAAATTGTATATCCTTTGTTCCACTAAATACATTATTTCTTTTATGTCATTTAATAATTTTGCTTCATAAGATACTTGTATTCCATCTGGATCAATATATATCTTTTCAGGTTCTGACCCACATTCTGTGCATTTAGCATATACTCCAGCCTTATCAACATCCCTAAATACCTTAAATGTCTCATTATTACAATTTGAACAATTTGGCATCATCATAAAGTCGTGATTATCAACTTCTATTTCCTGTTTAGTTTTACATTCATTACAGATCAACTGTATTTTACTTTCTTCACTTTGTATATAGAATCTATTCCCACTACACCCTTCTTTTTGGCATACTACTGTTCTAATCATATTGCATCCTCTCCCTTTCAGCAATTATAAGATTATATTACATCTCTATAATTAATATGCTTTTAAGGATAAATATATGCACTATAAAATAAAAAGATCTTAAATATATTAATATACTTAAGATCCACACTTTATGAACGTATTATTTATAAACTTCTAAACCTTCTTCTATTTTCTTTTCAAGTTCCTTCATTAATATATCTATTTTTTCTGTATTTTTCCCAGATAATAAAAGTTCTCTTTTTTCCAATTTTAAAACTATCATCTCTTGTTCTAACTCTAATTTGTTCCCCACAAAAAACACTCCCCATCTTAAGACACATATATCCTAAAAAATTTTTTATGCTTCATCGTCCTATACTTTTGAAAATAATCCGTCTATCTAAAACCATTTCATATATATTATTATATATTATTAACTATATAATGACTAATTAAATTTATAGGTTTTTTTTAACCTTTTTCGACATTTTATCTTTATTATTTTATTTTAATATCTTATACTAAAGATTTAAATAAAATAAAAAAAAGCTACGAAATACTTCGTAGCTTTTAATGGTGGAGATAAAGAGATTCGAACTCTTGACCCCTTGCGTGCAAGGCAAGTGCTCTCCCAACTGAGCTATACCCCCAAAAATGGTGGACCTTCAGGGACTCGAACCCCGGACCTACCGGTTATGA
>NZ_JBOFYU010000023.1:0-12696 GCF_051654825.1 Clostridium sp. | reverse complement strand
TAGTTCTAGTACTTCTTTTGATTTCATATTTAGTTACCTACTGTTTGCTTATATTTTTTGCAAATATGAGGTTCTATATACATATTTTATTTTATTTTTAAATTTATTTTATTAAGTTTAACTTATTTTAATACTATATTAAATTTGGTAGCAATGATGGAAACAAATATGTAGTTATACCTGTAAATACTATATTATTAATGAGTATTTTGGAATTATTATGTTTTATTATATAGTACATATATATTGATATACTTATACTTATAAGGGCTATACATAAAGATTTGTTTATACTATCAAAATTTGAATTATTATTTATTAAATATGATACTGCATTTACTGCTAATATAATGTATACAATTATTCTATAGATCATGTTTTATTCTCCCTATGATTTATTATAGTTTAATTATATTTTATAATTATCTACTATGTTAAGTAAAAGTTTATATAATATAATTCCTAAGTATACAAAAGCTCATTCTTAGTAATTACATAACTACTAAGAATGAGCTTTCTAATCAATTTTAATAATATCTATTTATTCAGTACAACATTTTACTTCTTCTATTATTTCTTCTTCATTTAATATAAAGTTTATAATCTTTTCACCATATGGTAAACAAACCTGTATAAATGGTCCTGTTGTAAGCATAGATATTACGGTACCGATTCCGACAACGCCACCTAGTACAAATCCAACTACTAAAAACGTAGCATCAATTCCTATTCTTATCCAACGGTATTCGATCTTTAGCTTATCTTGTATTATAAATGGTACTATATCATTTGGTGCAACCCCTATATTAGTTGATGATAGTATAGAAAAACCTACTGCTATAATAAAGCATCCTAATACTACTAATCCTAGTTTTATAAGATATCCATATGATTCGATTGGAAGTTTAGAAACTATATTTACACTCATATCTATAATTGGCCCTACCCCTACTACACATATTAAAGTCCCTATTTTTATTCGATTTTTTTCCACTAAAAATATAACAGCAAATAGTACTACTAAAATTATTCGATTTGCTGTTCCTGTTGTAGCCTCTAAGCCTATGTTGTTTAATCCATTAGCTAATCCCTGTGTGAAAACTGTAAATGGATCTGACCCTATACTTGTTTTTATAAATAATGCCACTCCAAATTGAACTATAGTCATACCTATAAAAAACAGTGCTAACCTTTTAACAAAATTAATGCATTTACTCATATATCCCCCCCCCATATTTTCATTTGAATCAAGGTTGTAAAATAGTTTTAAATCTCTATTTTACTTGCATTTTAAATAATATTATAAATACCAATTTGTGTCACTCTGGTTTGTTAAATTTTAATCATATTGTTATTAATAGAATTTAATTTTTTAATGTATAAAATAACCATTTTCTATGATTCTCAGTACAATATTTTATAGGTTGTAAACAAGCATAGCGATATAGCTATCATCATTAAAACCGGTATACTTATTGCTATAACTATTATCGATATGCATATTATTAAATTTAATAAAACCTTCATAATATTTTGATTTCCATAAATAATGCTTTTAATTATTAAATCAATTGGGCTTTTTTCTTCTATTAAAAGTATAACGCCTATAGACAATATGCTTTCTACTACTATAAATATATAGAAACCTATTAAAATTACATTGCTTGTATTAAACGTATCTGTTAGCAATTTTGTAAAAACTATTAACACTCCAAAAAATGTATTAAATCCTAAAGCATAGGCTATAAAATTTTCTTTAAAGTAAGCTATGTACAGTATAAAAATATTATCAGAACTATTATTTTCAATTTCTTTAATACACTTAAGACCTGCATAAGTTGCAGGTCCTATTGTTATTAAAGGAATTGAAAATATCATCCACAGTAAATTTATTATTATTAAATCATAAACTCTAGTCCCTAAGCTCCAAAGTTTGCTGTCTAGTATTTTCATATTTTCCTCCTATTTTATTGCACTATCTACCATACCTTGTACAAATTGTTTTTGAAGCAGTAAGTATATTATAACTATTGGTATTATAGCTATAAGAGCCGATGCTGCTGCTGCATTTAAGTTTGATGAATTTTGAGAGAAGAATGACGATACGGCTAATGTTAATGTCTTCATCTCTGGTGATTGAAGTATATATAATGGATATTGGAAATCATTCCATACATTTACTCCTGTTAATATTATAACTGTTGCAGTTACTGGTTTAAGCAGCGGTAATACTACTTTATAAAATGAGCTAAATTTGCTACATCCATCTATTGATGCTGCTTCTTCTAAATCTACTGGAATACTACTTATAAAGTTGCTATATAAGAATATACTCAGTGGTAATCCCATCGTTACAGTTACTATAATTATTCCCCAGTAAGTATTTATTGCATTTATCTTTGCAAGTAATGAATATAATGGTACTAGCATACTTAAAGGTGGTATCATCATAACTGCTACAACTAGGTTAAGTACTAATGCATTAGTTTTTGTTTTTATACGTGATAGTGGATAAGCTGCTGTAGCTCCTATTATAGCTATAATCAGTACACTTATAACGGTGATTAATACACTATTATACATAGCTGTTAATAATCCACCCTTTTCTAAAGCGTAAGTAAAGTTTTCTAAATGAATTTCTTTTGGAAATATCCACCTAGATGATAAATCTGTCATTGGCTTTAATGCCGTTGTTATTAGTATATAAAAAGGTATTAAGTGAAATAGCGATATAATTATAGCTACTATACTTCTTAAGACACTAGATTGTTTTTTCATTTTATGCCACTTCCTTTCTATTAAGGACTTTGTTAAGTACAAGTGTAGTTATTAATATTATTAAAAATAACATTATACCTATAGCAGCTGCATATCCTGCACTTTGTGAATTAAAGTATGTGTAATTTATTAAAGTTGATAATGAGTGAGTTGTGTATCCTGGCCCACCATTAGTTAATGCTTTTATTGCATCAAATAATTTTAATCCACCTATTAAATTAAGAGTTACACTTGTTACTATTGCAGGTTTTAGTAATGGCAATGTTATATTTTTAAACTGTTGGAATTTACTTGCTCCATCTAAACTTGCTGCTTCATAATACATTTGTGATATATTTTGAAGTCCTGCTAAATATATTACCATTGATACTCCACAGAATTGTAATGAGTTTATTAAAACAATTATCCATACCATTAGATTTCCATTTGCTATAAAGTCTATTGGTTGCATTCCTAAAGCTATAAGTATGTCATTTATAGCTCCTCCATTATACTGTAATAAGAAATACCATATATATCCCATAATTACTGATGCTACCATTATAGGTAAGTATATTACTGTTCTTGCAAACTCTCTTCCTTTAAACTTGTTATTTAAAAATACTGCATATGAAAGACCTATTGCTTGCTGAATAATTGTACTTCCTACTCCATACATAAAAGTATTTTTAAGTGCAATTTTTACATTTTCATCTTTAAATAAAGACTTATAATTTTCAAAACCTATGTAGCTATACTCTTGAGAGTATCCATTCCAGTTAGTTAATGATATTCTTATACCATCTAAAAATGGATATATCACAAATATTATAAATAATATAACTGCTGGTATGTACATAATATTTATAATATTCTTATCAGGCTTTTTCATTGAGGCTTTGCTTTTATTGTTTGTTTTAGCTGAACTTACTCCTTGCATTAAAACTCACTCCCCTTTTTTAAATCATTTATCTTAAACGATCATAGTTTGATTTTGCTTGTTCTACTGCTTGTTTTACTGTTAACTGATTTGTTAGTATTCCTGTACCTGTAGAGCATAAAGTTTCCCACATTCCACTTGGTAAATATTCTCTATCAAAGTAAGGTACTGTTTCTACATCTTTGTACTTATCATAGTACTCTGATAACTTTCCTAAATCACTTTTTGAGTTTGTAAGTCCTGCTGGTGCTATATTTGCAGATGCTAGTGTTTCTACATTTTCTGGTTGTGCTAAAAAGTCTATATATTTTAATACTTCTTCTTCATGCTTTGTATCTTTCCAAACACCTATAGCCATTTTTTCACCTGCTATTAATGTAGGCTCATCTCCTTCATGATATGCTGGAACTGGCATAAATCCTAATTTAGCATCTGGATTAAAGTTCCAAGCTTCACTAATAGCTTGACTTCCTACAAAAGCAAATGCCGCTTGACCTTGAGCTAGAACTTTAGAAGTATCTGCATATGTAGAAGAAACTTTATCTACATTAAAGTATTCTTTTTTATTCATATTCTCTAGCATTTCAACTACAGGAGTCCACTTTGCAAAGTCAAAGCTTCCATCTTTTAGAGCTTCTCCTTCGTTGTTATTTTCATCTGTTACAAGTACTGGAGGTGCTATGTATTCAAATATATTACCAACTGTCCATGTTTCTTTCCCTCCTACATGTATTGGCGATATACCTTGAGCTTTTACTGCATCACATGCTTTATAAAAATCATCCCATGTTTTTATATCATCTACTTTTATACCTGCTTTATCTAGTACATCTTGATTGTATGCTATACCAGCTATATCCATATCTGTAGGTAGTACAAATATTTCTCCTTCTTTATTTGTTATAACTGGTTTTATTTGTTCTGATATATTTTGTACCCACTCTCTATCATTTAGTGGTCTTAAATATTCACTATATCTATTTACTGACCAACCATGAGTTGTCCATAAGTCTGGTAAATCATTTGCTGCCATTTTTGTTTTCATAGTTTCTTCAAAACCATTAGCTCCAATTAAAAGTTCAACATCTATATCTGGGTTTTCTGACTCAAATTTTTCTGTAACTTGTTCAAAAGCTGCAGTTATATTTTCTTGTGGTGCAGTTCCCATTTGGAATACTATTTTTGTTTTACCTTCACTGTCTTTATCACTTTTACTTGAAGAGCATCCTGTTAAGCTACTTACCATTAGTCCCATTACTAACATTAAACTTAATATTTTCTTTGATCTTTTCATTATAGTTATCCCCCTATTTTTAATTAACTTTTCTTAATATCCACATCTTAGAAGCATAGTCACCTTTTAGCTCAGGAACACTTAAACCTATATTAATCAGTTCATCTCCTCCAACTACAAAATCTTCTCCTACTATTTCATAGTTAGCATCCTCATCTAATCCTACAAGTTTTAATGAAATAAACTTTGGATTTGGCTTAGCTAAAGTTCTTACAAAGCTTACTACAACTTCACTATTATCTTCATTTACAAACATCCATGCTGCATCATTGCTTTCAAATGGACTTAATATTCTATAAGTTTTTCCAAACTGTATTGTTTCTCTAATTTCCTTATACAATTTCACTTGTTCTTTTATTACTTCTTTTTCTTCATTAGGTAGCTTTGTAATATCTAATTCATATCCAAAGTTACCACTCATAGCTACTACCCCTCTAGTTTCTATGCTTGTCATTCTATCAACTTGATGGTTTGGTACAGCTGATACGTGGCATCCTATTGATGCATTTGGATAAACCATAGATGTTCCAAACTGTATTTTTAATCTTTCAATAGCATCTGTATTATCGCTAGTCCATGTTTGAGGCATGTAGTGTAGCATTCCTGGATCAAATCTTCCTCCACCACCAGAGCAACTTTCAAATAGTACATTTGGGAATTTTGAAGTTATTTCATCTAAAACTTTATACAATCCTAGCATATATCTATGAGCTACCTCTCTTTGTCTTTTAGCTGGTAGTTTTATAGATCCTATTTCAGACATATTTCTATTCATATCCCACTTTACATATGAAATAGGAGCTGATGATAATACTTCACTTATTTTTTCTATTATATAATTGCATACATCGTCTCTAGAAAAATCTAGTATTAATTGCCTTCTTGCTTCTGATCTCGTTCTACCTGGAATATGTATGCACCAATCTGGATGTTTTTCGTATAATTCACTTATTGGAGATACCATTTCAGGTTCAAACCATAATCCAAACTGTAATCCCATTTCATTAATTTCTGTTGCTAATTTATTTAATCCGCCTTTTATTTTATTTTCATTTACAAACCAATCTCCTAGAGAAGAATTGTCATCATCTCTTTTTCCAAACCATCCATCATCTAGTACAAATAGCTCTATACCTAGATTTTTAGCTTCTGTTGCAATTTCTTTGATTTTAGTTTCATTAAAATCAAAGTATGTAGCTTCCCAGTTATTTATAAGAATAGGTCTTGTTTTATCTCTATGTTCACCCCTGCATAAACGTTTTCCGTAAAGACAATTATAAATTTGGCTCATTCCTGTTAAGCCGTTGTTTGAGTAAACAAGTACTGCTTCTGGTGCAACAAATTCTTCTTTTGATTCTAAATTCCAAGTAAAATCAAATGGGTTTAATCCAATTTGAGCTCTTGCATTTTCATACATATCTACTTCTACATTAGCTAAGAAGTTTCCACTATATACTAAGCTAAATCCATATACATCTCCATTATTTTCTGTTGTGTCTTTTCTAACTAGTGCCATAAAAGGATTTTGAGCATGGCTACTTGATCCTCTTCTACTTTCTATACTTTGGCTACCACTTCTTATTTCTTTTCTTACAATATGTCTTTCTCTTGCCCAAGCTCCTGATAACTGAATAAGTTCATACTCATTATCTCTAAAGTCTATATTTGCACTTAAAACTCTTTGTATTTTAACTTCTTCTTTAGATTCATTTATAATTTTTACACTTCTTGTAATTGCTTCAAAGTCTTCAAAAACACTGTAACTTAATATAACTTTTACTTCTTTTAGCTTATCTACTAGAGTAATCTCTAATGTTGTTGCTTCTTCTTCATTTTCTATATATGTAGCCGGTAATCCATTTAGTTTATTTTTACCTTTATATATATTGTGCGACTCATATCTAAAATCTGTGGCACTTGTCCCATCTGTAAATTCTAATTCGATAGCTGGCGATCTCAAATCTGTACATCCGTAACCAGGATATTCTTGAGGTGTTGCTTCTAACATAAAGTTCTCTATATTATCTGTATTAGTCAGAAAACTTCCCCAGTTCTTTGTACTTAGAACATAATCAATATTATTTGACTTTATCTTTTTTCCCCAGTATAGATGTGCTAAGTGATTACTATCTAATATTTTTATAATGTAACTAGTGCTGTTAGTACTTAGATTAAATGTTTTGCTACTTTCGTTGTAAATTATCGACACTTATTCTTCCCCCATATCTATATCTATTATTGTTTCTATAATTTAACTTTATATATAGTATTATATAGTTGTATGTATTAAAATAATATAATCGCATGTTATATAAATATGGTTAAATGTTATATCAATAATATACAAAGGGGGATTTTTATGTCATCATATATATATTTCGAAAACGATTTTGTGAAATATTTAGAGCCAACGAGTAGTGAGCATATTGATTTAAATTTAAGTTTTTGTGGAATTGAAGATTGCGAACCCTCTCATAGTTTTGGACCTGCTATTAGGCAGCACTATATTCTACATTATATTTTAGGTGGTAAAGGTACCTATCATGTAAAAGATAATGTATATAATTTAAATAAAAATCAAGGTTTCTTAATCTGTCCTAATGATTTAACTTATTATGAAGCAGACAAAGATGATCCTTGGAGTTATATCTGGATAGCTTTTGATGGTATAAAAGCAAAAAAATACTTAGAGTATGCTAATCTGGATAGTGAAAATCTAATATTTGAATGTGAATATAGCGATATATTGAAAAGCTACTTACTTGATATGTTAAAAATAGATAGAATGAAAAGTTGTGATGAATTAAGACTTCAAGGATTGTTATATTTATTCTTAAGTACTATATCTCAGAGTCAAGAAATTAAAAATTCTTCAAATAATGATGCTTCATACAAACTATACATTGAAAAATCTATTGAGTTTATAAATAATAACTATGCAAATAATATAAAAGTTACAGATATTGCAAACTATGTAGGCCTTAATCGTAGTTATTTAACTAGTTTATTTAAGAAAAATTTAGATTTATCACCACAAGAATTTTTACTGAAATTTAGAATGAATAAAGCTTTTGAGCTATTAAAACACGTTGAACTTTCCATAGGTGATGTTTCTAGATCAATTGGTTATTTGGACCCTCTTACTTTTTCTAAAACCTTTAAAAAATATAGTGGATATAGCCCAAAACAATATCGAGAAAATTTAAGTAATGATACTTTATAATATTAAAAGAGGACAGCCTAAATTTAGATTGTCCTCTTAGTGTTATATTGCTTGCTTGCCTATACTTTGTCCGTTTCTTCTTCTTTCAATTTCTCTTAAAATATTTTCTTTATACTCTCCATTTAGTTTGTAATATTTTAGATATACTACTAAACATGCCATCATTAAAATAGATGGTATTACAAACATTATAATTTTCATTCCTAGTATAGTCTCTGCAGTTTGAGTAGCATTTGGTACATAATTTATTAAGTTAAGTCCTATACCTACTATTAAACCACTAAATGCTGTAGAGAATTTCACAATAAACGTTTGCATCGAAAACACAATACTTTCACTTCTTTTTCCTACTTTATACTCTCCATAATCAACTGCATCACATAGCATTACTGTCGTTGATGCTGATGAAAATGCAAACCCTAAATTATATATACCTCCAGCTATACATAATAATACTATATTTGTTGTAATACTACTTATAAAAAACATAGATACAAATCCTATTATAGGTAATACACATGCTAGTATATAAACTATTTTTCTCGATAACTTGCTAACTAATTTAGGGAATATCATTAATGCACAAACTTGTACTACTGTTGATAATCCTGTAAATATCGCATATAATCCTTCATTTTGTATTGCGTATTTGAAGAAATATAGTGCAAATCCTGCAACTAAGAATAGTGCCACTTGATATATTATAACTGATGCGATAATTACTAGTAATTGATCATTTTTAAATAGTATTTCAAATACTTCTTTTAGACTTATTTTTTCCTGATTTTTTACAGTATTTACTTCTTTAACATTGCAAACTGTTATTATCGTAGATATAACAAATACTATAGAAATACCTAAACCTAGTCTAAAATATCCTAATGAATTACTTCCCACACCTAAAACACCTATTAACATTAATCCAAATGTATTTACAGTTGATCCTCCGATTGTTGCAAATATTCTAGGTATTACCGACATTTTATCTCTTTCCTTTGCATCACTTGTAAATGATGGAATCATCGACCAATATGGTATGTCCATAATTGTATAAGTCATTCCCCATAATATGTAAGCTACTGAACAATATACATATACCATTTTTCCTGATAAAAATTTTGTTGGATTAACAAATAAAAATATAAGTACTACAGCATTTATTAATGTTCCGATTAAAATCCAAGGTCTAAACTTACCCCATTTTGTATTAGTGTTATCAACAAGACGCCCCATAATAGGATCATTTATAGCATCCCAAAATCTAGATACAAAGAATAATCCTCCTACAAATACAGATGATATTCCAACCTCATCTGTAAAAAACATCATCAAATACGTTGCTACAAAAGCATATACTAAATCTTTACCAAAAGCACCCATTCCATAAGAATATTTTTCTCTAAATGTTAATTTCATTTTTTTCCCCTTTATTATTTTATTACACCTTTTTATCTACTACGATTTTATTTTACCCTTTCCCCCTCTCTTATTCAATTAAAACCTTTTCCTTAATTATAGTTTTGATTTTAACTTTAATACATACTTTTATGTTTGTTAAATATGGTTAAATGTTATATTTGCTATAACTTTGCTTACAACCATGTTGACATTAATAAATTCACTATCTATACTGAGAATTAAATCTACGACATAAAGAAATTATTATAGGGGGATTAAAATGTTTCATTTTTATAATACAATTAATTTTCAAAATAAAGAAATCGATGTATTTACTATTGGGGAGTTATTAGTAGATATGATTTCAGATGATTACGATGATAATTTCAATTGTAATCATTATACTAAATACTTTGGAGGCTCTCCTGCTAACATTGCTATGAACATAAAAAGGCTAGGAGGAAATCCTTTAATCTTAGCATCTGTAGGTAATGATCCTTTAGGTAGCTATTTAGTAAATAATTTAAAAGATAATAATATAGATACTAGCTATATAAATAAGGTTAATTGTTCTACTAGTATGGTCTTAGTTTCAAAAAGCAAAACAACACCTGTCCCAATATTTTATCGAGGTGCAGACTATAACATTGAGTACAATGAAAAGATTGAATCTATCTTAAATAATTGTAAAATAGTTCATTTTTCATGTTGGCCTATTTCTCAAAGTTCATCTAGATATGCTATTGAACAAATTATAGAACAAGCTAAAAAATCTAACACCCTTATCGGATTTGATCCGAATTATCATGAAATGATTTGGGAAAAAAATCACGATGGCATAAATTATATAAAAAACTTGATAAGTAAAGTAGATATTATAAAGCCATCTGAAGTTGATGCTGAGAGAATTTTTGGACTTGATACACCTAGAAACCAAGTTCAAAAATTTATAGACCTAGGTGCAAAGCTAGTAATTATGACTCTAGGAAAAGATGGCGCTATTGTTACTAATGGTATTGAAACTATTGAATTTAAAACTTTAGCTAGTGAAATTGTTGATACTACAGGTGCTGGCGATGCTTTTTGGTCAGGTTTTTATACAGGAATAACTAAGAATTATACTTTAAAAGATTCTTTGAAAATTGGATTTGCAACAAGTGCTTATAAGCTAAAATATGTAGGAGCAATAGCAAACCTACCTACTATAGAAAATATAAACCGTATTTATAATATATAATATTTGGAGGAATTAAAATGTCAGTAAAAAATCAAGTACAACTTATAACTTATCCAGACTCTTTAGGTGGAAATCTTAAAACTCTTAATGAAGTTTTATTAAATCATTTTCCTAATACATTTAAAGGTGGAATTCATATACTTCCTCCATTCCCATCATCAGGAGATAGAGGTTTTGCACCTCTTACATACCTTGAAATAGAGCCAAAGTTTGGTTCTTGGGAAGATATAAAAGCTTTAGGTGAAAAATATGATGTTCTTCTTGATTTAATGGTAAATCATATCTCTAGAAAATCAGAATTTTTCCAAGACTTTTTAAAACATGGTAAAAGTTCTAAATACGCTAATTTATTTATAACTTTAGATAAAATGTGGAGTGATGGTAAGCCTAATCAAGAAGATATTTCAAAAATGTTTTTACGTAGAACTACTCCTTATTCTACTTTCACAATTGAAGATAGCGGTATGGAAGAAACTGTATGGACTACTTTTGGTAAAGAAACTCCTTCAGAACAAATAGATTTAGATATAAATTCTGATGATGCTAGAAATTTACTAAAAGATTTCTTAATTAACTTTAGTAAGCAAAATGTTAAAATAGTTAGATTAGATGCTGTAGGATATATAACAAAAAAATTAGGTACTAGTTGCTTTTTCGTTGAACCAGATATATATGAATTTATAGATTGGATTAGCAAGGAAGCACATTCTCTAGGAATAGAACTTCTTCCAGAGGTACATGCTCATTATACAACTCAGTTTAAACTAGCTAAGCACGGATGTTGGATATATGACTTTATACTACCGTATATGGTACTTAGTACATTAATAAACAAAGATAGTTCCAAGCTTCTTGATTATTTAAAGGTACGTCCTCATAATCAATTTACTATGTTAGATTGTCATGATGGTATCCCTGTAAAACCTGATCTAGATGATTTAGTTGAAACTAAAGATGCTAAAAAAATAGTTGATACATGTGTAGAAAGAGGAGCTAATTTAAGCCTTATTTATTCAGATGCTCATAAAAATAATGATGGGTTTGATGTGCACCAAATAAGATGTTCTTATTACTCAATGTTAAACTCTAATGATGATGCTTATTTAGCTGCTAGAGCTATACAGTTCTTTGCTCCTGGTATACCTCAAGTATATTATGTTGGATTATTAGCTGGTGAAAACGATGAAGAAATGGTAAAAGCTACTGGTGAAGGTCGCGAAATAAATAGACATAACTTTACTGTTGAAGAAATAGATAAATGTGTTGAAAAGGATGTAGTTAAGAGATTACTTAAGTTAATAGACTTTAGAAATGATTATTCTGCCTTTAATGGTGAATTTATAATAGAAGATAGTGCAACTTCTCAATTAAAACTTACATGGAAAAATAATGATAAATACTGCACTTTAAATATTGATTTAGATAATTATAAATCAACTATTGAGTATATAGATAGTGACAATAATTTTAATATTTATCATATATAATAATATTACATAGTCAAAGAGGCTACATTTAGTATGAAATGTAGCCTCTTTGACTATGTGAAATCAATTTTAAATTCAGTGTATATTCAGTTGTGTTACCCTCCTCACTTGTATATATATAAAGGTTCGTGTGATTGACAAAAGTCTTTAAATTTAACTATTATATAATCTGGTTTCGAATCATATCCTGCGCCCCTATAGTTAAATGATATTGTATTATTCTATTTTTCAATATTCAAATCAATATTTACTGCTTTATCCTTAAACTCTATTCTATGATGATACTTAGGATTGTTAGAATTCTTTTCTCTATAATATATATATGGTAAAATTGTTATACTCTCAGGCTTTTGATTATTT
>NZ_JBOFYU010000022.1:0-18799 GCF_051654825.1 Clostridium sp. | reverse complement strand
ACTCCTGGAGCAACTTCTGTTGCAGCTATGTCAGCTATAGCAACATCTAATTTAGCAGCTAAGCTACCAGCATTTGTAACTTTAACTGTTCTAGTGAATTGATCACCAGGTCTAACGTTTGAGTACCAATCAGTTGGAGCAAAATCTTCATCCCATGATTCTGTTGGTGCTTTTACCCACCATTGCTCGTCTGCTGCTGGTTCTTCGATTTCGATATCTAAGTTACCCATTGCAACTGTTAAGTTTGCATCAGTTGAAACTGCATCTGTGAAGTATGCATATGACCCTGCTCCTGTAGCTCCTACTAATAATGCACCTGCTAATAATAACCCCATTAATTTTTTGCTTTTCATCTCAAAAATCCTCCCTTTTTTTTCTATAACATTATAATTTATTATATTTAATGAATAGTTTTATTTCACTTCAAATTTTACATATTTTAACGTTTACTTGCAATTTCAATATATTATCAATTTGATTATTTTTTGCCATATATTTGTTTAAATTTTCAGTAAATTTAAAATATTGTTGATAGTTTAAAATATTTACCGTTCATTTTTTAACAATCTATTATTTATTCCCTATTTATTACATTTATTATTTTTTTTGGTTTTGTTACATTTAATTTCTATATTTTATTTTTGCTTTAACTTAATTTAATTTATCTCGCTTTTTTTGTAAATATTTTGAAAATTTTAAACTTTTGTTCTAATATTTACAGACACAGGTTTAGATTTCTCATTATTACTGTATTTAACCACAACTTTAAAGCCATAAATAGTATTAGCCATTAAACCATTGACTTCATAATTATTAACATCTTTACCTACTGTATCTATTAATTTTCCATCTTTATAAATCAAATAACCTTCTATTCCCTTTGTGCTTTCTGGTGAACTCCATGTTAAATTAATGGTATTCTTATCAGAAACAGCTTTTAAATCTCTAGCCTTACTAATTATTATTTCTTCTTCACCATTTTCAGTATATTGAGGCATTATTTCATATATTATAGGAAGTGCCCCCTCTCCATCCCATACTAATTTAATATCAGATGCTTCTAAGGCTACGTCAACCTTTAATGCTTTATATCCTTCATCAAGTCTTCCTATTGATACCCAATTTCCATCTTTGTCCTTTACCTTAACCTCTGCATTACATATACTATCACTTTCTTGGAATATATGAACTCCTGTAAGAGATTTTTCACTTCCTGGTTTATAAATTATTTCTTGTCCAGTAGTTGGGTTTACTTCTGGTTTATAAGCGGTTAAAAGATTTTTATCAATAATTTGATTTAAATCAAATCCTACTGCTGCCTTTGGATCCCCTGTTATATTTGTATTTGTTGCCTCTTCTGTATTTATTTTAAATTCAACAAATGTTGCCCAGTTATGAGAGTTTTGTACAGCAATATATCTTAAATATCTAGCATTAATATCTAATCCTCTTTTTACAACTGTCTTTTCTGAATTTGACCCTCCTATTGGATACCAAGTTGACCCATCAACAGAATATTCCATTTGTCCAAATTCCATATAATCACTTGCATGGTCTGGATGAGCCATTTCTAAAGTAATATCTCTAACATTAGTTAATTTTCCTAAATCAACCTTAACATAATCTCCCTTAGCTATAGATCTACTTGCCCAGAAGTAAGTATCACTTCTTCCATCTACCATTTTATTTATAGTATATTGGCTAGTGTAATATGGCAAATTAGTTGATGCTGTTAAAGTTCTCTTAGTTTCTAAAGTAGCCTTAAAATTATTTATTTTTATTCCATTAGCCCCTTCCTCTAAAACTAATCTTATATATTTAGCTCCATAAGGAACTTCTATACTAGCAGATGAACCATTTACATCCACTAATTTACTCCACTCTTTTCCATCTACTGAATATTCTATGCTTCCCTTTACATTTCCTTCAACATCTAAGTCAAATTTATCAAACCTTAAATATTTAGAAAGCTTAATTCCTAAATAATCTCCCTTTTTTAAATTTAATATTGATGAATTGCTATTTATTGAATAAGTCCCTGACCCCTTAACCACTTCTAAAGAATCCAATCCTGTTGCATTAGTATATATTTCTTCCTTATCAGTAGTTTGACTTTCCATATTTATGTCAAATTCATAAACCTTAAGCCAATTATTTTTTCCTTCTAAAGCCCTATATCTTAAATATCTAGCTTCTATATCAAGGCCTTCTACCTTAAATCCACTTTCTGTTTTAACATCTCCTATTGATGTCCAAGTTTCACCATCCATAGAATATTCTAATTGACCTTTTCCAATATAGTCTCCACCTGTTTTATCCATTTGAAGATATATACTAGTAATCTTTTGTGGTTTGACAAAATCTATTCCAATATAATCATTTACTTCAATAGCTCTTGCACTCCAAAAATTAGTTTCTAAATCACCATCAAGCATTTTCCCTGGAACGTAATCTTGATAAACACTAAATGATGTTATAGGATTTTTTATTAATCCACTTTCTACTTCACCAGTAATGCTTGAATTAAATAATTTATCACTTATTTTAATTGCATCTCTTATAAATGGATCTAAAACCTTTGATCCTATAGTAACTTTTACAGAAGTGTTCCACTTCATTACTCTTAAATCATCTGCTTCCTTTAAGGTCTTATTTATTTTAAGCTTATTTTTCCATACTTCATTCATATCACCCTTAATTTGTGCATCTATCATATTAATTACATCTTGACCCATTCTTCCATACATAGATAATTTAGTTAAATATGCATCTATATCACCTATGAAAAGATCATTATTTATATTTTCTCTTATATCAGCTTCAGCATTTTCTATATTTTTAAACTCATCTCTTGCACTATCTAATAAAACTGAAACATCCTCACCAGTTTGCCACTTTGTTAGTAACTCATCTAATATAGGTTTTATTTCAGTTGATTCCTTATGTCCATTAATAATTGATGATTTAGAGTGCTCAGTAAAGGTCTTTAAACCCTCATAAGCTTCTCCCCCTACTGCTTTTAAAGCATTATCCCAGGAAGTATCCTTATCATAATTATTAGTATTCCAAGCATAATCTGCAGTTGTATATAGTGTTGGCTTAGATGCTTCACTTTCATTCATAGGATTAGATGCAATACCAGCTACTAAACTATCTAATTCTAAATCTAAACCTTCTGTTGGCCCCATAAGTAGCTTATCTTGGCAATAATCATTTACAGGGAAGTTCCACCATATAAACATCTTATTTCTATTATATTTTTGTTTTGCTCTTTCCATATCATACTTAGTTATAGTTGCAGGAACAACATCGTTACCTGTCCACATAACAATTATATTTTCATCTAATTCTCTAGCCATTGTAGTAGTATAGCTTCCAGTCCAACCTAGTGTATATTCTTGAGGAACCATAACTAATGGCTTACATCCTTCTTTTACTTCTATAAATTCCTTTTGAACTCTATTTAATAATCTTGATTGACCTAATGCATCCTTATTATCTATATCGTCAAAGAATATAGAAAATGATCTAACTCCCATATTATACATTTGCTCTAGCTTAGCTATTAATAATTGATAATGCTCTTCACTACTTAAATTTATAGTGTTTCCAGGAGAAATAGCAAAGTTAAAATCAACTTCCTTCTCATTAGCCTTATCAATTAATTCTTGCATTCTATTTAATTCACTTTCTGGATATGGCTCTGACCACTTATCTCTATGATATGGATCATCCTTTGGAGCATAAATATAGGTATTCATCTTGTTTTCACCATAAAACTCCAATTGATTTAATCTATCTTCATGTGACCATGGCGCTCCATAAAATCCTTCTATAGTTCCTCTTAATTCCATAGCTGGATAATCTCTAATTTCAACTTCTGGTATACTAACCTCTTCTCCTATTTTAACTAATAACTGCTCTAAAGTTTGAACTGCATAATAAGTTCCTCTTTCATCCTTACCTGATAGGACTATATCATTAGTTTCAGCATCTTTAGCTGCTAAAACATAACCTTCATTTTCTATAGTTTCTGCTCCTTCAACTCCTAATTCAGATAACTTATTATTTATTATATCTCCATCATCTACCTCACCAATATAAATACTAGTAAGACTACTATCTGGATTATCCGAAATTACATATTCAATTCCATAGCTTTCTAATAATTCCTTTAGCTCTCTTACTGCATCCTCATCTGCTGTATCGGTACCTATTAATGTAACCTTACTTCCAATTTCAAACCCATTCCCTATTTTCTCCAAGCTTTGTGGTTTTGGACTTATTGTGTTAATCTTTACTTCCTTATCAACAGCCTTTACAACAATTACATTAGAAAACATTCCAACAGTAAATATTCCTGCAATAATAAAGCTAAAAATAGATTTTCTTTTTATCATTTTATCCTCTCCTTACTAAGTTTTACTCACTATATATCTATATTAAATCGTTTACTATTTTATTACACAAAAATAAAAAAAGTAAAAATAAAAGTGAAGAGTGAAGAATGAAAACATATCAGTTTTCACTCTTCACTCTTCACTCCATTCTAATAATCCTTATATTTTTCATGCTTTTCTTTTTCTATTTTTCTTTCTTTTAATCTCTTTTGTAAAACATAAATAAATAATACAATAGACGCTATTATAGTAGTTAAATAAAATAATCCAATTATAAGTAATACACTCATATTAAATTTCTCCTATTCAATTACTACTGCTGTACCATAAGCAACCATTTCTGCTGCTCCTGCTGCAACTGCTGAAGAAACTAATCTCATTCCAATTATAGCATTAGCACCCTTAGCTTCTGCTTCTTCTACCATTCTTCCTATTGCTATTTGTCTTGCTTCATCTAACATTTCATTATATCCTGTAAGCTCTCCCCCAACTATGTTTTTAAAGCTTGCAGTTATGTCCTTACCTATATGTTTGCTTCTTACTGTACTTCCTTTTACTAATCCCTTAACATCTGTAATAGTCTTTCCTGGAACATCATTAATAGTCAAAATTATCATTACAATCACTCCTAAATTTATTATATTTTTATATTACCATAAGGTTTTTATAATTTCAATATATAGTATATAAAAACTTGTAAAAAGATTAAATTTATTTTTAAATGCAGTTGGTTATACAACTAATCCACATTGAAAAACTAAAATAATCTCTTAATTAAAGCCTTTCTAATGTGGATTTTCATTTTATATATACTAATTATTTTCTTGTTTATTACAAAGAATAAATTAGCTTTTCCCTATTAAAGGTTAAAAAACTCTATAAATGATTTAACCGTATAATAATTATCTTTTACTGTTGCTAATTCTCTTATGGAATGCATTCCTAAAACAGGTGCTCCCATATCTATAACTGGTATAGTTAGCGCAGAAGAAGTTACTGGACCTATAGTAGTTCCACCTCTAACATCAGATCTGTTTACAAATTTTTGATATGGAACATCTGCAGACTTACATACTTCTTCAAAAATTGCTCCATTAAAGCTATCTGTGCTGTAACTTCCTGATGCAGCTATTTTTAACACTGGGCCTCCTTCTAATACTGGTCTATTAGTTGGATCATGCTTTTCTGGTGCATTAGGATGAATTGCATGAGCTAAATCTGCTGATATCATTACTGAATTAGATAATGCTCTATGAAGACCTTCTCTATCTTCCCCTAAAGCTAAAGTTATTCTTTCTAATATATTCATTAATAATACTGAATTTGCTCCTTGAGCTGTTAAGCTTCCTATTTCCTCATTGTCTATGCAAACAACAACCTTTGTTGCATTATTTTTATTGCTATTAAGTAATGCTTTTATCCCTGTGTAAACCATCCACATATCATCAAGTCTTCCTGTTGAAATTAACTCTTCATTTATTCCAACTAAACAACCTTTTTCTACTTCATATAATCCTAGCTCAAATGTTATTATATCTTCAGCCTTAACACCTAACTCTTCTGCTAATAGCTTAATTAAATAACCATCCTTTTCAAACTTGCTATTTATTAATCCTAATAAAGGAAGTGTATCTACTTGCTTATTTATGTTAAATCCTTCATTTACAGTTCTATTCATATGAATTGCTATACTTGGTATTATAAGTAGTGGTTTATTTATATTTATAAGCTTACTTTCTGGCTTTAAAGGATTTTTCCCTTTTAAAGTAACTCTTCCTGCTAATCCTAATGGTCTATCAAACCAAGTATGTAATATTGGTCCTCCATAAACTTCTGTGTTTAACTTTAAATATTTTCCCTCTGTTATCATTTCAGGATTCGGCTTAATTCTAAATCCAGGTGCATCTGTATGAGCTCCAATTAATCTAAATCCATCTTTAGCAATATCACCATTACCAACTTCAAAGGCTATAATAGCTGAATCATTTTTTATAACATAATACTTACCTTGCTTCTTTAAATTCCATTTTTCACATTCTTTTATTTCTATAAATCCAGTTGAATCTAATGTTTCCTTAACAGTTTTTACACTGTGAAAGGCTGTAGGACTCTCATATAAAAAGTCAATTAACTCTAATGCTAGTTTCTTTTGCATAATAATTCCTCCTAATTATTGTAGTAAATAATGTAAATTATAACCTTTATTGATTATATCATACTTATAATTTTCAGTCTTTTTGAAATTTTTATTATTTAATATTTTCTATTCAAAATCAGACATTATTTGGTATAATAATCTAATAGTTAATTTATAGTATATATGTTTATATATTTTGTAAAAATATTTATGAAGGAGTGATTTAATGCTTTCTAATTTTTTAGTTAAAACCTTTGTAAAAAATAGTGATAACATTAAAGATACTAAAGTAAGAAATGCTTATGGTACGTTAGGTGGAGTTATAGGAATTATAATTAACTCTCTTTTATTTTTAATTAAATTTTCAGTAGGTATGATTGTAGGCTCTATTGCAATTTCAGCTGATGCCTTTAATAATTTATCTGATGCAGCATCTTCTGTAATTACAATTGTAGGCTTTAAAATGGCTAATAAGCCAGCTGATGCTGAACATCCTTTTGGACATGGTAGAATAGAATATCTATCGGCATTAGTAGTTGCATTTATGGTTATGTTAGTAGGACTTCAATTTGTAAAATCATCAATTGAAAGAATATTAAACCCTACTACAATTACATTTGACCTTATTCCATTTATACTATTATTAGTTTCTATTGGTTTTAAGGTTTGGCTAGCTATGTTTAATAAGTTTATAGGTAATAGAATTAATTCTTCTGCATTGAAAGCAGCTGCAACAGATGCCTTAGGTGATGTATTTACATCAAGTACTGTTGTAATATCATTTTTATTAGCTAAGTTTACTGACTTCCCACTTGATGGATATATAGGTGTTATAGTTGCACTTGCAATATTATATGCAGGATTTAACCTTGTTAAAGAAACACTTAACCCTTTACTCGGTGAAGCTCCAGATCCTGAATTAGTTAGTGATATATGTGAAAAAATATTATCTTATGAACATATAACTGGTGTTCATGACTTAATAGTTCATAATTATGGACCAGGTAGAGTAATTGCTTCTATTCACGCTGAAATCCCAGCAAATATTGATATTATGGAAATCCATAATGCCATTGATAAAGCTGAAAGAGAAGTGTCTAGAGAATTAAACATACATTTAGTTGTTCATATGGATCCTATTTGTGTTATAACTGATGAAATAAAAGATGCTTGGGATTGCGTTGAAAAAATCCTTAGAAAATATCCTGAAATTAAATCAATGCATGATTTTAGAGTAGTCGGTGAAGGAGACATAAAAAATCTTATTTTTGATATTGTAGTCGATCCTACAAATATTAAAAGTAAATCTAAGGAAAATAAACTTATAGGCGAAATAACTGATTCTATTAAATCAGAACATCCACAATATAGATCTGTGATAACTATCGATTATGATTTTGTATAAAAAAAGAAAGTACATCCCTTAATGATGTACTTTCTTTTTTTTTGCTTATTTTAATTAATTTCTCTATCTAATCCATAATATATCTTTTTTTGATTGTACTTATATATATTAATTAAATTTTTTTCTGTTTTTTCAAGGGAGTTATAATACTCTAATATTTCTAATACCCCTTCATAAAATCCTAGTTGAATACTTTTTCTTATTTCATTAATTCCTTTCATAGAAAGAAATTCATCATTTCTTTCCTTTGCTTTTTGAAGTTTTTTCATTCCACCTACAAATATGCTTTTTCCATATTCCACAGGGTATCCCTTAGACTTTATATATTTAAAATGTTCTTCATATAAATTCATATCTTCATTTCTTTTATATAAAAGATACTCTAAATTTGCATATGCCTTTCCATATCCCTGTTCTATAGATTTTATATAAAATTCTATTGCTTCCTTTTCTGTTAACCCATTAATTCCTTCCTCTGAAATTTCACCTAAAAAATTAAAGGTTTTTCTTTCATCTAGCTCTAAAGTATCATCTATATATTCTTGAGCCTTTTTAATGTTTTGGCTTACTCCAAAACCTTTTAAATAGTAATATGCTAGCTTTAAATTGCCCTCGACAACATTACTTTCTCTTAAAAGCTTTGCCCCTTCAAATGCCTTTAATGGATTTTTTAATGTTCCTATGCCCTTTTCGTAAATTTCTATTATATTTATTAATGCCTCTGTGTTATAGTCTTCAGCTGCTTTTTTATACCATTTAATAGCTTCCTTAATATCTTCTTTTACATATACACCATACTTATACCAATGTCCTAGCTTTATCATTGCCTTTTCACAGCCCTTCATAGCTGCTTCTTTAAAGTATCCAAAAGCTTCTTCTTTGCTCTTATCTACTCCTATTCCATAGGCATACGCTAAACCATAGTAATAAATTGCATCAGAAATATTATTTTCAATTGCCATCTTTATATATTCTATTATTTCATCAGAATCTACTGGTCTTTCATTAAAAACATCTATTAAAAGTTCACTTGCTAATTTTTCTGCTGCATAAGGTGACCCTTCTTTATAAGATTCTCTTAAATAATTAAGCCCTACCTCTCTATCATTTTCCAAAGTTACTATTCCCAGTACATATAAAGCATTTGAATCTCTTTCCTCTGCTGCCAACCTAATATACTCTAAGGATTTTTTTATATCCTTTCTTACACCTTCCCCATTATAGTACATTAAACCGATTTTTTGAGTTGCCCTAATATCTCCACTATTATGACCCCTTAAAAAATATTCTAGTGCCTCGTCAATTTTTTCTTCATCCTCATATAGCTTTCCTATTTTGTAGTATAGCTTCTTATTTCCCTTTTCTATGCTTTTATTATAAAGTTCGTAAGCCTTTTCCTTATCTTCATCAACATGTAATCCCCAGTAATACATATCACCTAAACTTTCTAAGCAGCTTTCATCACCACGGTCAGCTCCCTTAGATAAATAAAAAAATGCCTTTTTATAATCTGTTTCAACATAATTTCCTTCTAAATAAGATTGCCCTAAAACATAGTAAGCATCTTCAAAATCATTTTCTGCTGCTTCCTCTAGCCAAAAATATGCCTTGAAAATATTTTTCTCACAACCTTGTCCATTTTTATATAAATAAGATAATGCATACTGAGCTGGAGCAAATCCTCCATCAGCTGCTCTTTTATACCAATCAAAGGAATACTTTAAATTTCTAGGCAAGATATCCCCAGCAAAATATATATAGCCTAAAGAATATTGGGAAAATGCATTTCCCTTTAAGGCTGATTTTTTGTACCAATATAACGCCTTATCTACATCCTTATCCCCACCTAGGCCCTTCTCATAAAATAATGCTAAGTATCCTTGTGCATAGTCATTTCCTTCATCAGCTGCCTTTTGAAAAAATTCTCTTGCTTTATAATAGTTTTTTTCTCCATCCTTCCCCAAATAATGTAGCTCACCTTCTACTAAATATTCTGTTCCAGGACTTTCATCTTCATCTTCTGTTTCCTCTTCACTTTCTTCTAATAACTCTTCAATACTCTCTTCATCTGTAGGCAATAATTCAATATTTTCATTTAATAGATATTTATCAAATACAGCCTTTTCTACTACATTTAACTTATCATAAAAAAGAGAATAGTCTTCTTCTCCTAAATTTATTACTAACCAAACACATAAATCATATATGCATTCGGATTGCTCTAATATGGTATCAGATTGTATAGTTGATAAATTAACAGTATTTGCACTTTCTAAAAAAGCTTCTATATCACGCATATACTCTTCTATCATATGCATCAATCCATATGGCATTGCATCTTTTTTGACTAAAAACTTCATATTTTCACATACAGATTCTTCTCCATTATAAAAAAGATTTTTTTGAAGAAATATTATTCGTACAATATCTTGAATTAATCTTATTAGAGCCTTACATGCATAATCACAGCTTTTTTCTTTTTTAACATTATCTATACATTCAAAAAAGCTTCTAAATTCTATTTTTAGAAAATCATAATTTAACCTATAATTCATATTTCCCCCAATAGCTTTTAATATTAAGATTGATATTATTATATTAGTAAGTATGTTTTCTTAGAACTTTTACTTGTATAGCCAAACTAAAATAGATTTTTATTAACAAAAAAGTAGAATGTTTTTCTACATTCTACTTTTTAATATAATATTATATTAATTTACTTAAGATAATATTGTTTCTATTAATAAAGTTACCCATTTCTTCTTCATCTAACTCTCCATTAGCTATTAAGGCTAAATCTAAAACATGGTTACATATTAACTCTATATCATCTTTTTTACTTTCATCATTAGCTATTTCTATAAGCTTTTTAATAGTATTATTTTTATTATTTATTACTAAAGTTTTTTCTTCTTTAAACATTCCTGAAATATCTGAACCTGCAAACATAGCTTGCATTTCTAACATTCTTCTTGATCCTTCAGAAATAAGTATCATTGCAGGAGTATTTTCATTTCTTAAAGATTCTATTTTAAAGTTACTTATTCTACTATCTAAGCTTCCCTTAAATAATCCCTCTATTTTTTCATTTATTTCTTTATTATCTTCCTCATTATCTTTTAATGCATCAGATATATCAGAATCTATTCTTGCAAAGTGAACCCCTTGCTCCATTCCTTCTATAAAGCTTATAAAATGATTATCTATATTTGTATTTAATATTACAGCATCTAAGTCATATTCCTTAAACATCTTAATATATTGAGATTGCTTATTTTCATCACTTACATAGAAAACCTTGTTTTCATGCTTTTCCTTAGCCTTTTCTAAGTAATCTTGAAGGGTTACATACTCTCCATTTATAGTTTTAAATACTATGCTATTTTTTATATTATCATAGAATTTTTCATCTCTTAAGCATCCATATTTAATAAATATATTTATATCCTTCCAGAAGTTATTATATTTTTCTCTTTCATTTTTAAATAAGTAGTTTAACTTATCTCCAACCTTTTTAACTATATGCCTAGATATTTTTATTACTTCCTTATCCTTTTGTAAGAAGCTTCTTGATACATTTAAAGGTAAATCTGGACAATCAATAGTTCCCTTTAAAAGAAGTAAGAATTCTGGTATAACTTCTTTTATATTATCAGCTACAAAAACTTGATTGTTATATAGCTTAACTTGACCTTCAACTAATTCAAATTCATTTTTTAATTTAGGGAAGTATAAAATTCCTTTTAAATTAAATGGATAATCTACATTTAAATGAATCCAAAATAATGGTTCATTAAAATCATTAAATACCTTTTTATAAAAATCCTTATATTCTTCATCTGTACAATCTTTAGGAGCCTTAACCCATAATGGCTTAGTTTCATTTATAGGATTTTCATCACTATCTAAATATATTTCTGTAGGTAAAAATGAACAGTATTTATTTAATACTTCTCTTACCTTATAACTTTCTAAAAATTCCTTGCTTTCTTCTGATAAATAAAGAGTTATTTTTGTTCCTCTTTCTTTTCTTTCTTCTGAATTGCTTATTTCATATTCTGTTCCACCTTCACAAACCCATTTTACAGCTTCTGCTCCTTCTTTATATGAAAGTGTATCGATTTTAACTTTATCAGCTACCATAAATGCTGAGTAAAATCCTAATCCAAAGTGACCTATTATATCGTTAGAATCTGAAGATTTTTCCTTGTATTTTTCTATAAAATCCTCTGCTCCTGAAAATGCAACTTGATTTATATATTTTTTAACTTCTTCTTCAGTCATTCCAATTCCATTATCAATAAAGCTTAATGTATTGTTTTCCTTATCTACCTCTACCTTTACCTTAAAGTCTTCATCTAAATTACCTGTAACTTCCCCTAACGAAACTAACGTTTTATACTTGCTAATAGCATCACAGCCATTGCTTACTAATTCTCTTATAAAAATATCCTTATCGGAATATAGCCATTTTTTAATAATTGGAAAAATATTTTCCGTATGAATTGAAATATTACCTTCTTCTCTCATGTATTATCCTCCTATAACTTCCCATAATTATTTTTCAAATTGATTGTATAATAGAGATTTTTCACTGTCAATTTCTATAATTCTCTAGTTTTTTTTATCTATTAATTATATTTACTATTATTTAAAATTATTAAACTAAATCTTTAATTTTTTTCAGTATAATAAGAAAAGCTATTTAATTTAAACCTTAAGCTTAAATTAAATAGCTTTATTTTTATCTAATTTTTTAATTCTGTAACAGCTTCTCTTGTAGCTATTAGCTTTTCTTCTACATCCTTAAAGTTTTCCTTTGCCATTCCTATAAACAACATATCTATTATAGCAAGCTGTGATATTCTTGAACTCATAGCTCCTTCTCTCAAGGATTTTTCTACATACGGAATGTGTAAAGTTATATCTGATATGCTCTCTAGCTTATTGTTAACAGATGCCTTAGTCATTGCTATAACTGGTATCCCTAACTTTTTAGCATTTTCTGCACATTTAATAACTTCCCTTGTTTCTCCTGAATATGAAATTGCTAATGCTACATCACCTTCTTGCATTAGTATTGATGATGTAACTTGAAGATGTGTATCTTGATGAGCTATACATCTTTTATTAATTCTGCTTAATTTATAATAAAAATCTAAACCAACTAATCCAGATACTCCTACACTAAATATATATATATTATTTGCCTTTCCAAGTAGCTCTATTGCAGCCTCTAATTCATCTTCTTTTACCAAATCTACTGTTTTCTCCATAGTTGCATCTATAGAATTTTTTATTCCATATATAATATCTCTAGTTTCTAAGTTTTTATCTATATATTCAAATCCAGAATTACTTTCTGAATTAGATAAGCTTAGAGAAATTTGTAATTTCATCTCATTTAAGCTACTAAATCCTATTTTTTTTGCAAATCTAACTACAGTAGGAGCTGATGTATTTGTTATATCTCCTATTTCTTTTGCTGATAAACTTATTATCCCTTTGTTTGTTTTTAATAGATAATCTGCTATTAACTTTTCTCTGGCTGTAAAACTTTCGTAATTTTGTTTTATATATTCTAGTACGTTCATATGCCCCTCACTCTCTTTTCCCTCTTAGATTTCTTATTTTATTATTTTAAATCTAAAACATTTTCCGTTATTTATATACTTTAATAAATTATAATCATCTTCTAAAACAGATGCAACAACATTTGTTCTTGAATCTCCTTTTTGGTTTGTTAACAATATTTGAAGCTCACCCATATACCTCTTATAATCCTTATTATCTATTGTAACATCACCATAAGCTTTATCTATAGTATTTACAGGATTTATTATATCCCCATTAAGAATTAATCTACTTTCAGCTGCTCTAACTGCATCCCTTGCTTCATCTGTTCTTGAACTATAAGTTTCATTTAATAATCTTAAGCAAACACTATCATTAGTCTTTATCATTACTCTTAATTCAACTGCATTTGGATTTAATGATGATAATTGAACTAATTCATCATAGCTTGGAAGAGAATCTCCTATAAATACTGATTCATTTCCTAATGCAAATAAATGATTTCCTGCAGTTCTTACATCTACCTCTCTATGATCCTCTAATGTTGGTAAACCATCCTTTAATGGACTTCTTTTTCTATGATTAGATTGTACAAAAGCACAAGGTGTAATTCCTCTATCCTTTAATATTTTATTTTTATCAATCATACATTCCTCTGAAATCCCTGTTCCTATTCTTGGATAAAAATTATGAAGTGCATCTACATTTTCATAATTAGGCTCACATTTATCTAGCTTTTCAAAAAACTCTCTAGTTATAGTTGATGCATTTAATTGAACTTTTACACCCTCTTTGTTTTTAGTCATTTTTGAAATTTCTTCTTCACTATATCCAAAATCTATTCTTATAGTTTTTACTCCCATTTCCTTTAATCCCTTTAAATCCATATCTTCTAAATCTAAAAATTTAAAGGTATTTGGGGATATATCACTTATTATATCCATATCATATTCTTTTGCTAACTTAAAAAATTCTCTTACTTCTTTCTTTAAAACATCATAATTAGCTTCAGGAACATGTAATGATGTAAATATTCTAGTAAAGCCTAACTTGTGCGCATCCTTTAATAATTGTATATTTTCTTCCTTTGTATTATCTAAACCAAAATAAACTGAAAATCCAAAACTCATCTTTTTTTCCTCCAATATTATATAAATTGTAGCCTATAATTATTTATATACTTAATTTAGTTATAAAAATAGTGGTAACCACACTTTTATGTAATTACCACCTTAATTATTAAATATCTATTTTATTATTCTACTGGATCTTCAAATCCTAAAGCTCTAGTAAAGAAGAACCCTGCTATATAAGCAACTACTGTTCCTATTAAGAATACTAACATTTTTCCATCTGCTATTAATAATGCTAATGGTAATCCTGATACTCCTAAAGCTACTGCTCCAACTTTGAAGAATGCCATTACAGCTCCTGCAACCCCTGCTCCTAAACAAGCTCCTAAGAAAGGTTTACCAAGTGGTAATGTAACTCCGTATATTAGAGGTTCACCAATTCCTAAGAATCCTGGAACTAGTCCATTTTTAGCTGTTTTCTTTAATCTTTCATTTTTAGTCTTTGTTAATACTGCTATAGTAGCTCCTACTTGAGCCATACCTGCTGTTGCTAAGATTGGAAGTAATACTGTAAATCCAACGTTAGCTATTAAATCTGCATGTATTGGTGTTAATGCTTGGTGCATACCAGTCATAACTAATGGTAAGAATAATGCTCCTGAAACAGCTCCTGATATTACTGAAACTATCATGTTATTTGATGCTATTGTTTGTGCAACTATTGCACCAATTGAATCTGATATAAATCCACCAACTGGTTGTAATATAAATAATGCTGCTAAAACTGAAATTGTAAGTGTTACTAATGGTGTTACAAATAAATCTAAAACATCTGGTACAAACTTTCTACATTGCTTTTCTACGAAGCAAGCTAAAAGTACAACTAGTATTACTGAAATTATTCCTCCACGTCCTGGAGTTAATGTTTTTCCAAATAAAGTTATGTTTGCTAATGCTGCTGATGAAAGTACTCCACCAAGTACCCCACCCATCATTGGCATTTGTGAACCAAATTCTTTAGCTGCATTTACACCAACTAAAACTGATAATATTGAGAATACTCCATTACCTATTAATGAAATTATTTGAGCTGCTGTAGTTGCTTTATAAGCATCTCCAAAGTAAACTCCTGCTATATTATTTACTGCTAAGACTAAACCACAAGCAACAAACAAAGGTATTAATGGAATAAATACATTTCCTAACTTTTTAAGACCATTTTTAAACTTAGTATTATTTTTTTCATTTAACTTTTCTTTAGTAGCCTTTACAGCATCTTCTCCGATAAGAACTGATTTACCTACTAATTTTTTAACTTCTTCTGTTACCTTATTTACCTTTCCTGGTCCATAAATAACTTGTAATTGCCCTTTAGCTTCTACAACACCTAAAGTTGCTTCTGCTTTTTTAATTTCTTCAATTTTTGCCTTTGAATAATCAAAAAGCTCTAATCTACAACGAGTCATACAGTTTTCTACTGACTTTATGTTTTCTTTACCGCCAACTAATTGGACTAAGTTTTTTGCAATTTCTTGGTTTGTCATAATGGTTTGCCTCCTTTATTTTATACCTAACTGTTTTTTAATGCTTCTGCTATATATCCTTTGTTTTCTTCTAATTTTACTATTGCTTCTTCTTTATTAAGTTTTGATAAAATCATAAATATTGCTAACTTAACATCGAATCCTGTTTCATCTAATTTTTCTGCCGCTACATCTGTAGTTACTCCTGTAGCTTCACAAACTATTCTCTTTGCTCTTTCAACTAATTTTTCATTTGTAGATTTTACATCTACCATTAAGTTTCCATAAACCTTACCAAGCTTTATCATAGCTCCTGTTGATAACATATTTAAAACTAGCTTTTGAGCTGTTCCTGATTTTAATCTAGTTGATCCTGTTACTACTTCTGCTCCAACAACTGGTGCAATTGATATTTTAGCAACCTTTGCAACCTCTGAATCAGCATTACATGTAACTGAAACTGTTAAAGCTCCTATTTCATTAGCATATTCTAAACCACCAATTACATATGGAGTTCTTCCTGATGCTGCTAGTCCAACAATTGTATCATTTGCAGTTATATTTTTTGCTTTTAAATCTTCAACTGCTAATTCCTTTGAATCTTCAGCACCTTCTTTAGCTCTAAATATCGCCTCTTGACCACCTGCTATAAGACCTTGTACTAATTCTTCTGAAACACCGTAAGTTGGTGGACATTCTGAAGCATCTAATATACCTAATCTTCCTGAAGTTCCTGCACCCATATAAATTAATCTTCCACCCTTATGAATACCTTCTACTATTCCATCTATAGCTTCAGCAATTTGAGGTAATTCCTTTTCTACTGCCTCTGCAACTTTTTTATCTTCATTATTTATCTTCTTTACCATTTCTAATGTTGAAACTCTATCTATATCTAAAGTATTTTGATTTCTGCTTTCTGTAGTTAACCTTCCTAAGTTTAATCTATCCATACTAACTCCTCCTATTTAACTTATAAAACTGTTGCTTTGCTACAGCTTGATTACGTTTTCATCTTATGAACCTATAATAACATCTTTGAAATTACATTTCAAGTGTTTTTTTAAAATTTGTTATTAAATTTCAAAATTATTTTATTTAGATTTTTACTCTTGTTATATAAAAACCTTGTAAATCATTATAATAACTAAGTTTACAGCTTTTTTATTTATAGTCATATTTTTTTATATTTTTATTTAAAACAACAAAAAAGCGTATGATTTTATTTCATACGCCTTAATTTTTATTTCTATTTAGTGAAATATCATTTCATTATAGAACCTTTGATAAAAAGTCTATTGTTCTAGGATTTTTAGGATTTTCAAATATTTCTTCTGGAGTTCCTTGTTCTACAATATTTCCCCCATCCATAAATAATATTCTATCTCCAACTTCCTTTGCAAATCCCATTTCATGAGTAACAACTATCATTGTCATCCCATCTTTAGCTAAAGATTTCATAACATTTAAAACTTCTCCAACCATTTCTGGATCTAAAGCTGATGTTGGTTCATCAAAAAGCATAACATCAGGTTCCATAGCTAATGCTCTTGCTATAGCTATTCTTTGCTTTTGACCTCCTGATAATGATGATGGATAAGCATCTGCCTTTTCCTTTAATCCAACCTTATCTAAAAGCTCCATAGCCTTTTTATGGGCATCATCCTTAGAAATCTTTTTAACCTTTAATGGTGATATAGTTAAGTTTTCTAAAACAGTTTTATGTGGAAATAAATTAAACTGTTGAAATACCATCCCCATTTTTTCTCTTATTTTATTTATATTTATGTTTTTGCTAGTTATACTTTCTCCTTCAAATACTATTTCTCCATCTGTAGGAGTTTCTAATAAGTTTAAACATCTTAAAAACGTACTTTTTCCTGAGCCTGAAGGTCCTATTACAACTACAACTTCACCTTTTTTAATATGCTCATTAACACCTTTTAAAACTTCATTATTTCCAAAATATTTGTGTAAATTATTAACGTGAATCACTAACCTTCAACCTCCTTTCTATATAACTCATTATTCTACCTAAAGTAAATGTTAATATGAAATAAAATACTGCTGATACCATTAATGGCTCTAATCCTAAATAAACCTTTCCTGTTACAACCTTTGCTGCAAACATTAATTCGCTTACTCCAATAACTGATGCCATTGATGATTCCTTTATTATAGTAACAAATTCATTTCCTATTGCAGGAAGTATATTTCTTATAGCTTGTGGTATTACTATTAATCTCATAGCCATAGCCTTACTCATACCTAAACTTCTTGCTGCTTCCATTTGTCCCTTATCAACTGCTTCTATACCAGCTCTTACTATTTCAGAAACATATGCTGCTGAATTAAAGGAAATAGCTACTATTGCAGATGTAAATGCTGAAAGGTCTATTCCAAAGAACATCTTAGATCCTGTATATACTATTAATATTTGTAATAGCATTGGAGTACCTCTTATTATTTCTATATAAATACTTGCTAATACGCTAAGAGGCTTAACCTTCCATATATGAAAACTTGAACTTTTCATAAAAAATAATATTGAACCAAATATAGAACCAAACAAAACTGTTATTAATGATATTAATAATGTGTATTTAACACCATTGAAAAAGTATGGTAAATATTCTGGTATGAAACTAAAATCTAATCCCACTATAAGTCCCTCCTTTAAGTTTAAT
>NZ_JBOFYU010000021.1:0-9358 GCF_051654825.1 Clostridium sp. | reverse complement strand
TTATTTCTTGATTCAACATTTGCATAAAAGGCTGCTGGAGTAGCATGATTTAATGTAACTGTTGAAACAACTCCAACCTTATATCCTTTTTCTTTTAATTGTTCTGCTATTGTTGTTACTTTTGTAGTTTTATCTGACTCTAGTCCTATAACCCCACTATGTGTTTTTACTCCAGATGCTATTGAAGTAGCTGTAGATGCTGAATCTGGTGCAAATGATGTAGAGTCTTGAGTTGTTGCAGACCCTACTACAGGAAATTCTGTAAATCCTAATTTTTCAAGTTTAACTGCTTCTTTATCTTTCATAGTTCCATTATATATTTGAGCTGCATTTACTTGCGGATAAGACATACCATCTCCAATAAACATAAATATGTATTTTGGCTTTGCTCCTTCTACAGCCTTATTTGATCCTACTACATTATTTTCTATATTTCCTTTTTGTGAATTATCACTAGTACAACCTATAACACTTACTGACATTGCAACTACTAATGATACTAGTACCCCTAATTTTTTAAATCTTTTCATTGTTAATTTCCTCCCTATACTTTTAACAATATATTAATTTTCCTACAGGTATTATAATAATTGTTTTTTTCTGTATAGGGATTAAATCCCAGTTAACTATAAGTTAAATTTTATATATTTTATATAATTTAGAAATATATTGATATTAAATAAATCAAATTTTTAGTCTTTTAACTTATCTAATATCAATATTCTATTACTTTAGAGATTATTTAAAACTGCTAATTAGAAAATCTAATAGCAACCTCCCCTTCTCCTATAATTACAACAGTATAAAACATTCCTGGTTTATCTAAGTAAAATTTTGTAGACCAACAATCCCTATCAAAGTTAATATAATACTTCAATTGTTTTGTCATTGTTTCTATTACCATCATATTAATTTCTTTTTGTGGATTTATAACATCAACCTCTACCAATTTACCTGGATTTTTATCAAAGGTATATATACCTTCTTTATATGTCATAGCATGCGGAAGCGCTGAAGTTGGCTCTAAATTAGTTATAGCCTTTGCAGTGTATGTAAAAGTTAAGGTAATTGCTGCTAAAATTGAAACTATAAGTTTTTTCATAAGTACATCTCCTTCCTTTAATTAGTTTAAACAATATGAAAATTTATATAATAAAAAATTTAAATAAACGGATATTTTAAAATCAATAAATTACTATTAAAATATAAAGCCTAGCTTTATTTATTTGTTACTAATACATCAATAAGTGTATATACTATATTAAAAGAAATATTTATTAGTAAATATATTTTTAAGGGGGAAAATTTATAAAATGGAAGACAGCTCGAGTAGCAGTATTATTCTTATTTTAGTATTAATTATGATTAATGCTTTTTTTGCATCTGCAGAAATGGCTATAGTATCTATTAACAAAACAAAGTTAAATTTACTGGCAGAGTCAGGAAATAAAAAAGCCATACTCTTATTAAATCTAATAAAGGATACTAGTAATTTTTTAGCTACAATTCAAGTAGGTATTACCTTTGCTGGTTTTTTTGCTTCAGCATCAGCCGCTACATCTATATCAGAAGGCTTTGGAATATTTTTAGTTAACTTAGGAATTCCTTCTGGCCACAATATTGCATTGATTTTAACTACATTAAGTCTTTCTTATTTAACTCTAGTTTTAGGTGAGTTAGTTCCTAAAAGAATTGCTCTTCAAAATGCTGAAAAAGTTGCAATGTTTAGCATTAAGCCTATAATATTTATTTCTAAACTTACTCGACCTTTTATATGGTTTTTATCTTTATCAACTAACTTAATTTTAAAGCTATTTCGTATAAACTCCAGTGGAATGGAGGAAAAGGTTTCTAGAGAAGAAATCAAGAGTCTTGTAGAACTTGGCGAAGAACAAGGAGCTATAAATGAAACTGAACGAACTATGATAGATGGAATAATAAAGTTTGATGATATTTTAGCAAAGGAAGTAATGACACCAAGAACAGAAACTTTTTATATAGATATAAATGAAGATGTTGAAATAAATATAGATTTAATTTTAAAGGAAAATTACTCTAGAATTCCTGTTTATGAAAATGAAATAGACAATATTATAGGTATAGTTTATATGAAGGATATATTTGCAGAAGTAATAAAAAAAGGAACTGAAAATTTATCATTAAGAGCAATTTTAAGAACTCCTTATATGGTTCCTGAAACTAAGCCTATAGATAACCTTCTAAAGGAACTTCAGTGTTCTAAAAACCATATAGCAATACTTTTTGATGAATATGGTGGATTTTCTGGTATTGTAACCCTTGAAGATTTACTAGAAGAAGTTATTGGTGACATAGAAGATGAATATGATGATGAATATATTGATATAGAAAAAGTAGATGATAAGACCTATATTATTAACGGATTAATTTCTATATTAGATATAAATAGATACTTTGATTTATACCTTAAATCAGAGCTTATAGACACAATTGGAGGACTTTTGCTTGAAAATATAGGTGAAGACCCTAATAAATATATAAATAAAGAAATTATTATAGATTCACTAAAATTCAAGATTATTTCTGTACAAGATAAAAGAATAGAAAAAATAGAAATGAAGATGTTATAGGTAAAAGATAATAGTGAATAGTTAAATCATTTTACTGGCTTATGTATACACTTTTCTCTCATCTTTTCTTGAATAATTATAAAAGCTAAGAGTTTTCTTCTTGTAAACAACTTTTAGCTTTATTTTTTAATGTAATGTTACATTTTATCTTGTTTTAAAAATAATTTACTAAATATTTTATAATTTCTCGCTCAATTCCAAGTAAAATGTTTACATATTTTACTTTATGTTGTAAAATATATTCATGTAATATATTGTGAAATATTTGTATTTTATAAATTGATTAGGGAGGGAATTTTTATGAAAAGTGTAAGAAAATTACTAGCAACAATTGTAATTGCAGGAATGGCGTGTCAAATGCTACCTGTTCAGGCTATTGCATCAGAACTTAATTCTGTACAAGCACCTGAAGCATTTGGTCCAGTACCAAATGAATCTCAATTAAAATATCATGAGGAGGAATTAGCTGCATTTATTCACTTTGGAATGAATACATTTACAAATAGTGAATGGGGAAATGGTAGAGAAAATCCTAATTCATTTAATCCTACAGATCTTGATCCAGAAGAATGGGTAAAAACTTTAAAGGATGCAGGATTTAAGCGTCTTATTATGGTTGGTAAGCATCATGATGGATTTGCCTTATGGAGAAGTGAAGTAACTGAACATGACGTAGAAAAAAGTACTGATTGGCAAGCTACTCAAGGGGGAACTGGAGATCCTTTAGAAGAAATTTCTAAAGCATGTACAAAGTACGATATGGATATGGGAATATATCTTTCACCTTGGGATGCAAATGCTCCATCATATGGATATGGAACTGGTACAAATGATGAAACAGATAGTAATGGAGACTATAATGAATTCTATATGACACAATTAAGTGAAATATTAGGAAATGATAAATACGGTAATAACGGAAAGTTTGTTGAAGTATGGATGGATGGAGCAAAGGGAAGTGGAGCTGCTGCTCAAAACTATAAGTTCCAAGAATGGTTTGACTTAATAGAAGAATTAGAACCAGGTGCTTTAGTATTTAGTCCATATGGAACAACTGTAAGATGGATAGGAAATGAGTCAGGAAAAGCTGGTGATCCTGTTTGGTCAAAAATTAATAGACAACGTATAATAGATGATTACCATAGAGGCGTAGAAGATAATAAATACTTAAATACTGGAGATCCTGCTGGTGATATATGGAGTGTTGGTGAATGTGACGTATCATTAACTAGTGGATGGTTCTGGCATAATGGAAATGGACCTAAAACTATGGAGCAATTAACTGATATATACTTTAAATCAGTAGGTAGAGGACAACCTCTATTATTAAATGTTGCACCTGATAATACTGGTCATTTCACAAAGGCAGATATAGAAAGACTTAAAGACTTCTCAACTGCTATTAATACTTCCTTTGATGAAAATCTAGCAGAAAACAGTACTGCTACTGCTTCATCAGTAAGAGGAAATAGTCCTAAATTCAATGCTTCAAAGGTGTTAGATGATGATAAGGACACTTATTGGACAATGGATGATGGGCAAACAACTGGTAGCCTTGAAATAGATTTAGGTGAAGAAAAAAGATTTGATATAGTTTCTATTGAAGAATATATCAAATTAGGTCAAAGAGTATCAGACTTCTCAGTAGAAGTTTACTCAAATGGAGCATGGAAAAGCTTTGGTGAAGGACATACTATAGGTGCTAAGAGATTAGTTAGAGGTACACCAGTTACTGCTTCTAAAGTTAGAATCAATATAGAAGGTTCATTAGCTGTTCCTCTAATAGAAAATGTTGATGTATATAAAGGTTCGGATGATTTTGAATTAGAATCATTAGCTCCAGAAGGAACAAAATTTATAGATAATGTAGATTTTGGAAACAAAAACAGCTGGATTCAAGAAGATATTGGTATAGGAAATACAGGAATGTATTCATCTGCTGCTGGAACTAGAGCAAGCTTTACTTTCACAGGAACAAAGGCTTGGGTAGTTGGAACTAAAGATCCAAGTCACGGAATAATGGAAGTTTGGGTTGATGGTGAGAAAGTTACTGAAGTAGACACTTACCAAGCTAGAAGAGAAATATCACAAATACTTTACTCAACTGAAGACTTAGCTTATGGTGAGCATACAGTTGAAATAGTTGTTAAAGGAACTAAAAATCCATCAGCTAGAGGAACTGCCATAGGTTTAGATGGAGCTTATTATTTAGATAATAATGCAGCTGGTATGTTTGAAATAGAAAATAAAAGCTACACTGTTGATGAATCTGAATCTCAAGAAATAACTATTAAAAGAGTTGGCGGAACTACTGGAGAAGCTACTGTTCATTTTTCAACATCACCTGATAACGCTGTTCATGGAAGACATTATAAAGATGTAAATGAAACTATTCACTTTGCAGATGGACAAGAAACAGCAGCTGTTGTAGTTGAAACAATTGATAATGAAGAAAAAACTGGTGATCTTAAATTCTATTGTAATATAGATACTCCTACTAATGGTTCTTTAATAGGATTTAATAAAAAGGCTGAAGTAACTATTATAGATAATGACTTAGATAAGCCATATACTGAAGAAAATCCATTTATATTACCAAATGTAGTAGCTGAAGAAAAATTATTAGAAGCTGAATTATTTACTTTAGATCCAATTGCAGGTGATAAATATGTAAGAATAGGTGAAGATGCTGCTGCTAGTGGTGGAAAGAAAGTTTCTTGGTTTGAAGAAGGAAATAAAATTAAAGTTCCATTTAATGCACCAAAAGCAGGAACTTATACATTTAAAATGAAATACCAATCAGGACGTAGCGAAGGAAACTTAAATAAAATCAACTGGAGTGGTACTAATGTAGTATCAGGAAGTAAATCAGTTGCAGGAACTGGTTCTCAAAATCCAATTCCATTTTTAGAAACAAGCTTTGATGTAGTAGTAACAGAAGCTGGTATGGGAGAATTAGTATTTACTGCTGATTCACAGGCATCTCCTAATATAGATAAATTTGATGTTGTAGCTAAAGAATTAGCAGCTACAACTCATACAATTACTGCAACAGCTGGTGAAAATGGAACTATAACTCCATCAGGTACTATTTCTTTAGAAGAAGGAAGCTCACAAACATTCAACTTTACTCCTAATGCTGGATATAAGGTTCAAGATGTTATAGTAAATGGTGTTTCCTTAGGTGCTATGGATAGCTATACTATTGAAAATATTAAAGCTGATACAACTATAAATGTAACATTTACTAAGATAAATACAGACGTAGTTGTTTCAAAAGTTACTGATTTAAAATCAACTGAAGTAACTAATAATTCAGCAGCTTTAACTTGGAATGCGCCTTCTACATCATCAGGATTAGTAGAATACGTAATCTATAAAGATGGTAAGGAAGTAGCTAAGGTTCCTGCTTCTGAAAATACAATTACAATAAATGAATTAAAAGCTAATACTATTTATGGATTTAAGGTAACTGCAAAATACTCAAATGGAGTAGAATCTAAACCTACATCTATAAATATTAGAACATCAAAATAACATTAAATACAAAAGTGCAACTAATATGGTTGCACTTTTTATTATTTATTTTTTCTATAAAAACATTTATACAGACACTGTCTACATAATTTAATAATCACCTAATTTATAAGTTTCTATCACTTATTATACTTAATTAATTACCCTTAAGATAATAATTTTCTTAATAATTCTTAATAATAGTTATATATATTTTTTAAGATTTATTTTTTATAATTAATATATTATTAATATAAAAGGAGTAGATAAAATGAATGGACATATTCTCATAGTTGATGATGATGAAAATATAAGAAACCTATTAAGTATTTACTTAGAAAATGAAGGCTTCAAAACTATAAAGGTAGATAATGCAAATAAAGCTATTGAAGTTATTCAAGATGAAAATATTGATTTAATCCTTTTAGATGTTATGCTTCCAGGCTTAAATGGAATAGAAACCTGCATGAAAATAAGACGTGATAAAACTATGCCTATTATTATGATTTCTGCAAAGTCAGAAGATATGGATAAGATTCATGGTTTAACATCAGGAGCTGATGATTATATTACTAAGCCCTTTAATCCTTTAGAATTAATAGCTAGAGTTAAATCTCAGCTTAGAAGATACCATAATTACAGTCAATCAAGCATTAATTCAAAAACTATTATAGAAATTGGAGACTTAATAATTAATGCTGATACTAGACAAGTGTGGGTTAGAAATAATGAAGTTAGGCTAACTCCAAAGGAATTTGATATTTTAGAATTACTTTCACGAAATAAAGGAATAGTATTAAGTATTAGAAAGATATATGAAAATGTTTGGAAGGAAGATTTCTTTAAATCAGATAATACTGTATCTGTTCATATAACTAATTTAAGAGATAAAATTGAAGCAGATCCTAAAAACCCAATTTATATAAAAACTATTTGGGGAGTGGGCTATAAAATATGATAACTAATAAATGGTTTAATATGCATATGCTTTTAGGGATAATTATAGGCTTTTTGTTATCTCAATTTATAATGGCAGAAGGATTTGCTATCTTAGTTGGAGTAAATAATGATATACCTATAAAAGCAGATATTATATTAAAATCTATAGCCTTAATTGCTTTTATATCTACAATTTTAATCTTTAATTCCAAGAAAGTTAAAAGAATAAATTTAAATAAAATAAGTATTTACCTAATTTTATCAGTTATAATTTCCCTATTTGTAGCCTTTGAAATACCTTTTTTTATTACTCTTTTTGTCATTGCATTTAAACCTAAACTAATTGAATTTGTATCTTATAACTACTTTATTTCAGTTAATGCTGCATTTTTCTTAATTATTTTAGGTGTATCTATTTTTTTAATAGTATTTTTATTATTAGTAAATAGAAAAGTAAATTACATAAAATTTTTAACTAAAGAAGTTAAAATAATTAAGGAAGAAGGCTTTGGAAAAACTATAGAAGTTAAGGGAAAAGACGAATTAAAAGAGCTTTGTGAAAGCATTAATAATATGTCTTTAGAGCTTCGTGAAAAAATTGATAGAGAAAAGATCATAGAAAATAATAAAACAGAGCTTATAACTAATGTTTCCCATGATTTAAGAACACCACTTACATCAATTATAGGCTATGTGGACCTTTTAAAGAAAAATGGAGTAAATGATAAGGATAAATTTAATGAGTATATAGATGTAATAGATGAAAGAGCAAAAAGCCTTAACCATCTTATAAATGAACTTTTTGAATATACTAAATTAACTAGTCATGATATTAAATTAAATTACAATGAAATTGAAATAACATCATTAATAGAACAATTAATAGGTGAATATATACCTATATTTAATAAAGAAAACTTACACCTTGAAAAAAATATTTATAATGAAGATATATTTATAAATGTTGATGTTGAAAAAATAGTACGTGTTTTAGAAAATTTATTTACTAATTCAGTTAAATACAGCGTTAAAAATAGTGTAGTTTATATAAAACTATATAAGGAAAATAATAATCTTATATTTTCAATAAAAAACGAAACTAATAACCTTTCACAAGAGCATATGGGAAATATATTTGAACGATTTTATAAAGCCGATAAGTCTAGAAAAAATACAGATAGTTCAGGTCTTGGCTTGTCTATAGTAAAGAAAATAGTTGAACTTCATAATGGAACAACTTCTGCTAGCTTAAATAATAATATAATTGAATTTAAAATATCCCTACCATTATAAATAAAAAACTTCTTAAGAATTCTTAAGAAGTTTTTTATTTCATATTTATTTTATCCTAAACCTTATTTAAGTTCCCCTTTTCCCCAGTTATCTTATTCCAAATAAGAAAAGAGTAATATGATATAAAGGAAACTATTAAAACTACTAAAACCTTAAAGAAATCTGTTCCTTCTACCCTAGCACCAAGAAAACTATATAAAAGTATTATAGGAGCTGCTGATATAGTAATTACTAACATAGATTTTTTATAGCTTAGATTAATGCCTGCAGCTAATGCAGTTATTAAATCTGATGGTGTTACAGGACATATTATCCCTAAAGCTAATATTTTATAGCCATAGCTTTTTATAACATCCACAATATTACCATGCTTTTTAATAAGGTTCTCCTCTAATAACGCCTTATTAAAATACCTTCCAACGAAATACATAATTGATTGTGATAGCAAAAGTGAAATTATTGATAAGATAAATCCTATATATGGACCAAATATAAAGCTTCCTACTAATACAAAAACTGTTTGAGGTATAAAAAATGAAACTCTAACTGTAGATAAAAATACAAATAAAACCTTTATTTTTAAAGAATTACCCTTTAGTAAATTTACGATGCTATCTATATCACTATTTATTGTTCCAGCCTTATATAAAATTAAAATTGTAACTACCCATATTGTAATAAATATAATAAATTTCTTTTTTTTCAAAATAATCTCTCCCTTAATAGTAATACCATTACTTTAAAGGAGAGATTTTAATTTTCCGACTAAGAATTTATTAAGATTTATTAAGATTTTTCATTAATCTTATCACTTTTATATACTTAATTTTCAATTATAATTGAGATTAGGTTAAATAGTTGTGTTTGTATATGCTATAATTTTAAGATTACCAACTATAGTATTACTACTAGTAAATGTCATATTTCCGTTACCGCTTCCTGTCGGCAAACTAGAATTTATTATTCTTACTGTAATAGGTTGTGTAGTAGCAACTAACCCT
>NZ_JBOFYU010000020.1:0-4176 GCF_051654825.1 Clostridium sp. | reverse complement strand
TTTCCATAGTACAACTCACATAGTAAGTGTTTTTCATTATTTTTTAGTGCAATAGTTTTTGCTCTTTCAAAAAATATTTCTGATTCCTCTATATTTTGTTGTATTATATGATTACTTGATAATGCACTATATATTCTTACATCTAATTCAATGTTTTTTTTTTCATTATCAATCACGCCATACTCTAACGCTTTATTCAAGTACGCTATAGACTCAGAGTGTTCATTTTGTAAGTATTTTATTGCTCCTAACGCATAATATGTTTTTTTTATTTTATACATTTCTTTATTATCTTTTAATCTTGTGTCTAGTTCTTTATTTATCTCTACTTCATAATTTTCAATTTCATCTTCAGTTAGTCTTGATTCTTCATCTCTATCTATAATTTCTATCAATTTTAATGTATAAGATTCTTCCTGTTTATTATATTTTTTTAATGTAATAAATACTCCTGTTAGAACAAGAACTGTACATATTAATAAAAATATAATTTTATTAATATTTTTACTTTTTAAATTTAACATCGTTCCTCCTGTACTAATTAAACTATTTACATCTTTTATATAATTAATCAAACTGTTTAAATCTATTTTATCAGAAAAAAAAAAGCATACCTTAAAATGTAGTAAAAGGTATACTTTTTGTCGTTTTCGGTATTTTTTTGTCTTATTATAATTTTATTTAATTGATATCTTGATACCTTTATCTAATATGTTTTCATAATCTATAAAATCATAAATATCCTCTTTAAACACATCTGCAAACTGACTCAACTCTTCAAGAGTAAGTTCCTCAATAGCCTTACTATTATCCTCACAATATATAACGATAGAACCAACTATACTGTGAGCATTTCTAAATGGTACTCCTTCTTTAACTAAATAATCAGCCACCTCAGTAGCATTTAAAAATCCACCAGAAACAGATTTTTTCATATTTTCTTCATTAACCTTTAAAGTAGCTATCATTCTTTCCATTATATTAAGGCACATTTCAATTTGTCTTACACTATCAAAAAATCCTTCTTTATCTTCTTGCATATCCTTATTATAAGCTAGTGGTAGACCCTTCATCACAGTTAATAATCCAATTAAATTACCATATACTCTACCAGTCTTACCTCTTACAAGCTCTGCACCATCAGGATTTTTCTTTTGTGGCATTATACTACTTCCTGTTGTATATAAATCATCTAACTCCACAAACTTAAATTCTTGGCTACTCCATAATATAAGCTCTTCACTTAATCTACTTAAGTGCATCATTATTATAGAAAAATCACTCATTAACTCTAATAAATAATCTCTATCACTTACACCATCTATGTAATTTACTACAGTTCTTTTAAATCCTAATTGCTCTTTAGTTATTTCTCTATCAATAAAATGAGTAGTACCTGCTAATGCACCACATCCTAATGGACTTTCATCTAATATTTCAAGTGCATTTATTAATCTTTTTTCATCTCTTAAAAACATACTATAGTATGCCATTAAGTGATGTTTAAAAGTAACTACTTGTGCTCTTTGTAAATGAGTGTATCCTGGCATTATTACATTATTATTATCGGCTACTGTTTTTATTGTTTTTTTGAATCTAGATAATATAGCTATAATATCTTGAGTTTTTTCTTTGGCGTATAATCTCATATCTGTAGCTACTTGATCATTTCTACTACGAGCTGTGTGCAGTTTTTTTCCTACTTCACCTATTCTCTCTATTAAATTTATTTCTACAAAACTATGAATGTCTTCGTAATTTCCTTCTAATTTTAACTTTCCACTATCTATATCTTCTTTTATATTTATTAAACCTTCTGTAATTGTATTAGCCTCTTCACTTGTTAATAGTCCAACAGCTTCTTGCATATATACATGAGCTATACTTCCTTGTATATCTTTTTCATATAATAATTTATCAAATCTAAATGAACTATTAAAATCTTCCATTAATTCATTTTCTTGTTTTCTAAAACGTCCACCCCATAATTTCATATTGTCTACACTCCTTCTTTTGTTTTATATTTATTATTCAGCTTCTAATTTCACTATACTATTTAACTTATTTTTAGATATTTTGCTTAGTGTAAACACACTAGCCACTAACATTACAAATGCAATTGCTACACTAACTTCACTTTCCACAAATCCAGCTATTAAAAATCCTATTAACGAAATCACTCCATTTAATAATGCATACGGTAACTGTGTTTGAACATGATCTACTAAATCACACCCTGCCCCTGTTGATGATAATATAGTTGTATCAGATATAGGTGAACAGTGATCTCCAAATAGTCCTCCTGATAAAACTGCTCCTATACAAACGTATATTGATGCATCTAATGACACAGCCATTGGTATTGCAAGTGGCATCATTATAGCAAAAGTCCCCCATGAACTACCTGTTGAGAATGATACACAAGCACCTAATATAAATAATATTGATGGTATTAGCCATGCTGGTACATTTCCACTTAAAACTTGTATTATATAATTTGCTGTACCTAAATTCTTTATTACTGCTCCTAATGACCAAGCTAATACTAACGTTAATGAAACGTACACCATTTTTTGCATTCCATTTATATAAATATTAAAAGATTCATTAAAAGTTTTTGTTTTATAATAAACCATTAATCCCATAAGAGTTATCGCAGCAAATAAGTATGCTGTAGTTAAGGCTACTCTAAAATCACTTCCTCCCACTGGTTCAAATGGAAATCCTAATGGTATTAATATTGAAAATAAAGTTATAAAAAGTACTATAAGTGGTGCTATTACTAAAGATGCCTTTGAGTTTTTAGCTTCTAGTTCTGATATTTTTTCTGACTTTCTTTGAGGATTCGAAGTATCCCAATATAATTTGCCAGTAGTCTCTACTCTTTTTTCAGCCTTTAGCATTGCAGAAAAATCTAACTTTGAAAATGCTATTAACGGAACCATTGTTATAGCTAATATTGGATAAATTTGATAAGGTATTGCTTTCACAAAAGCTGTAAAATCTGATTGATCAATATTTAATACCTCAAATTCTTTTTGTATAAGTCCCATTACATATACTCCCCATCCTATAAAAGGAACTAATACTGCAATAGGTGACGCTGTTGAATCTATTATCCATGCTAATTTTTCTCTAGATATTTTTAATTTATCAAATATAGGCTCAAATATTGGACCGACTATTAAAGGCGTTCCTAAATCAGAAAAGAATATTAAAATCCCTCCAAACCAAGCACTCATTTGAGCTTTAGATTTTGTGTTTATGTATTTAGTTACCTTTTGAGCAAATGCGTGGGCTCCACCAGATCTTTCAATAAGAGCAATAAATCCTCCTATAAACATAAGTAAAACTAATACTCCAGCATTATAACTATCTGTTAGCTGTACGAAGAAATAATCTCCTATTAATGATTTAACTGCTGTAATCGGCTGAAAGCTAGCTAAAACTAATACCCCTATAAAAGTACCTGTAAATAAAGATATTATTACATTTTTACTTAGTACTGCTATAATTATTGCCACTAATGGCGGAATCAAACTCATAACTCCAAAATGTTCCATATAGAACCTCCCTAATTTTTTTATATTTTTAATATATTTCTCTCTGACGCAAAAAAGTCCCTTAGCCAAAAGGCTAAGAGACGAACATTTCGCGGTACCACTCTTATTGATAAGCTCACAATAAAATATAATAAAACACAGAACTATACCTTAATTTACAGATACTAAACGCATGCAAAATAGTATCTATAAATTTAATAGGACATAAAAAAGCCCCTTGGCTATAAAAACCAAGAGACGAAAATTCCGCGTTACCACTCTTATTGATAAGTAAACTTATCCACTCAATCTCTTAAGGCGAGAACACCTATTACCATACTAATATTTCCGGCAATATCCTCCAAAGCTCTCTTCACACTAAATATCATTATTAGGCTTCCACCAACCCTAACTCGCTGTAAGTCAATTTAAAGCTACTCTCTTTTTCACAGGATTTTATATTTTCTGATTATTTTTTATATTATGATTATAATATATATTTTGTAAATGTCAACAGTATTTTTTATATTTTATATATTTTTCTATCTATTCTCCCCCTATTCTCTACACTCCTATACTAATGTAATTACTTGGATAATGAATCCCATATCTTATTACTAAACTAAGTATGTAT
>NZ_JBOFYU010000019.1:0-1755 GCF_051654825.1 Clostridium sp. | reverse complement strand
ATTTTCCGACAAAGAACTTAATCATCAATTGATTGCTTTCTTCAGAGATACTAATAATTTTATTAGCTGTATAAGGTTTAAATAAAGCATAGATGATACGTTTTGAACCATTAACAAAAGTTTCTTTTTGACCAAGAGCATAAATTGCAACGATAAAAGCAATAACTCCGTCTAAAAGGGCCCCAGTGATACTTACAGTACTTAAGATAGCTTTATCAAAGATAGCACTGATAGAGTTAATGTTGAGGATATTGGAAATATCTAAAACATCAAATGCTCGTCCGATAAGATCAGGTGGGAGGGCAACAAGGGTAGTGCTAACTTCTTGCTCTAAAGTGCTTAGGAATAACCTAAATTCATCTATATAGGTTGGAATATTATTTCCTAATACAGATAAATTATTTAAAATTTGTGGAATCAAAAACTTAACAGATAAAATAATAGTTCCAAATAAACAAATATAAACTATGAGAATAGAAAGTGTTCGAATAGCTTTATATTGTTTAATAGAGTGTGGCTTAAATAACCTTGAAAAGTGTCGTTCAAAAAAGCTCATAGATGGATTCATAAGATAAGCAATAATAAGGCCATAAATAATAGGCTCAAAAATGCTAAATATAGATTTAATGAAAGATGTGATGTATGGCATTATGTTATCGGACTTTGAAGAAAGACGATAAGCTAAAATGGATACAACAATAACGAAAATAGTGTAGAGAGCAATCTTTAAATATTTAGTATCTAAGATTTTTTTCACTCAATAGCTCCTCCTTAGTATGGATAATAATATAATTCATTTTAACATACTATATAATAAAAGAAATAGATAAAAATATTATTAAGAAAGGGAAAAAACTATGTCTAAAAAATTAATATGTCCAGAGTGTGGTAAACAAGAAGTAGAAGAAATGAATGCGTGTGGGGCAAGTAATTATTTTTGCAACCATTGTAAGCGATTAATTTCAAGGAGCAGAATCATTTATCCAGAAAATAATCAAAAAAATGAAGAAAATCATTGACAACTAGTACCATTAAATATATAATAAAAGTATCTTAAATAGATACGCGATTGTGGCGGAATTGGCATACGCGCTAGACTAAGGATCTAGTGGTCCTAGACCTTGGGGGTTCGAGTCCCCCCAATCGCATAAGATAGCCTTAGAGTAGAAATATTCTAAGGCTTTTTTGTTATTTTAATATATAAACTATAGATAGGGCTAATAATTAATAATTATTAGCCCTAATGAATAAATAAGCTAGAAAACTAAATTTTTAATTAGTTCTCTAGCTTATTTTCATATTCTATAGGGTGTTTGTATATTTTAGGATAGTCTTTTTAAATTTAAGGTAAAATGTATTAAATGTCGAAAAAGAGGGAATATAAAAAGTGGATATAGATAAGATTAAAGAGTAGATATTATGTAAGATGGAGAAAAGTAAAAAACAAATTGGTTAGACTAACATAAAATAGGAATAAAAAGTAAGCACATTAACTAAATAAAAATAGAAAAAATATAGGTAAAACGTTTTATTTACAATTTGTTCACAGTTAGGACAAAAAATCGACAAAAACTGATGTTATTATTATCTACGAACGGACAAGTAATATTTAAATATATTACTTTGGGAGTAGTTATTGTTACTTTTATTCCCCTAAACCCTTGATTAGATAAATGTAAAGATTCCGTATTTGCATCATTTCTAAACTCCCCTAAACATATAATTACACATAAAAGTAACGAAATTATTTCCCTA
>NZ_JBOFYU010000018.1:0-1792 GCF_051654825.1 Clostridium sp. | reverse complement strand
GCCAGCGTTCGTCCTGAGCCAGGATCAAACTCTCACTAAAAAGTTTAATCTGTTGCTCAAATTACTTTGAGTCTTTTTTAAGACTCTCAAAAGAATTGCTGGTTATTACTTAACTTTTATTCTGTTCAATTTTCAAAGATCTTGTCGCTCAAACGACTTCTTTATATTAACATCTTAAGAATTTCTTGTCAACATATTTTTTAATATGTTTTTTCAAGTTTTTACGAGTTGTTTGCTCGTTCCTTAAGAACAAGGATTATTCTATCACAAACTTTCTTTATAATAATCAATAATAATATTATTTAACTTATTTATTTTTATTATTCTCTATATTTCTTTCTTTTACTCTATATTATTATTAATGATACGCTTGGTAAAGTTTAGCTTATTGTATGCGATAATATGCTTAAATATGTAAAAAATAATACTATTTTATCCTAAATAATACTCTATTTTTTTATTTTAATTATACTTCAGTAATAAGTTAAAATATTAATATGGTATTATTTAAGTGAAAGTACTATAATATAATATAAAATATAATAAATACTTGCATTTATAGCTCAGTTGGATAGAGCGTTGGACTTCGAATCCAGTGGTCGGGGGTTCAAATCCCTCTAAGTGCACCAAAAAAGGAGGACTATATAAATATCGTCCTCCTTTTATATTTGACTATTTTAAACTTCCAACTATTTTGGTTCCATGTATTTCAATTGAATTAGTCTTTTCTTTTACCATTTCTCTATTATCTAAATTTATTCCTGCACCAGGTATTAAAATTATTCTTCCATTTGCATATTCAATTAACTCTTTTAATGTATCTAAATTATCTAAAGCTGATCCTCCCCCACCTTTTGTTAATATTCTATCTACACCTAAATTAACTAATATATCTATGGCTTCTTTTTTATCATCTATTTCATCAAATGCCATATGAAATGTAATTTTTAAATCTCCTGAAATACTTTTTACAACCTTTACAAAATCTTGGTCTACTTTATTATCTTTTGTTAGCGAACCAATTACTACAGCATTTACATCTAATTCTTTACATAGCTTTATATCAGAATACATTATTTCCTTTTCTGACTCATTAAATGTAAAGTTTCCTCCTCTTGGTCTTATTATTACATTTATAGGGATATTAATATCCTCCTTAGCCTTTTTTATAGTTCCATAACTTGGAGTAGTTCCCCCTTCAATCAAATTATCACATAATTCTATTCTATCTGCTCCTAGTTTTTCCGCTTTTATTGCTTCTAAATATGAACCTGTGCACGCTTCAAATATCATTTATCTGTCCTCCATTTATTTATTTATTAACAAAATTCTGAATTTTATCAACAGTTTTGTTTTTATTAAAAATATTTCTGTGGATATTTTTTTCTTTATTCACATAGTTATAAGTTATTTAATATTGATAACTACCAAATACATATACACATTTAATCTAAATATGTATTTTCCACTAATTCATATATATAAATTTTATTAAATCTTAATTATTATATTATAAGAATAAATGTTTATAAAAATAAATAAAGACAACTATGATAGTTGTCTTTATTTTTAAATGGAGCGGGTAGTGGGAATCGAACCCACCTTTTCAGCTTGGAAGGCTGGAGTATTACCGATATACGATACCCGCATATATGGAGCGAAAGACGAGACTCGAACTCGCAACATTCACCTTGGCAAGGTGACGCTCTACCATTGAGCCACTTCCGCATTTTATTCTATGTAATTTATAAATATATATGGTGCAGATGAAGGGAGTCGAACCCCCACGCCA
>NZ_JBOFYU010000017.1:0-11932 GCF_051654825.1 Clostridium sp. | reverse complement strand
TACCATCACCAGCAGTATCTTGATATACTGGAGCAACTAACATATTAGGTCCCCACATATATTGATATTGAGTTTTAGTTCCGTAAGTAAACTTATTTGGATATTCAAGCATCATAGCTCTAATCATTGGTTTACCTGTTACTGCTTCATTAGCAATAGTGTATATATATGGCATCATTTCAGCCTTCATTTTTAAATACATTCTATTAATAGAAGCATAAGGCTCACCATGATTAAATGGAGTTTTATCAGTCATAGAATCACTTGTCCAACCATCCATATCTATTTGAATTGGAGTAAATGCTTTCCATTGGAAATCTCTAGTTTGAATTATTTTATTTTGACCAAAGATACCATCCATATCAGATCCTACATTTGGATTACCTGATAAACCAGATCCTATATATGTTGGTATATGGAATCTAATATATTCCCAATCTCCACCAGTTTGGTCACCTGACCATAATCCAGCATATCTTTGAGTTCCAGCCCATCCATCTAATGAGAATACAAATGGTCTTGCTCTATCTTTAGAATTCTTTTCTATTCCTTCAGCAGCTTGTCTTACTGAATTAAGCGCAAATGAATATCCAGGTCCAACCCATGCAACGTCAGTTTTAACTGCATTAGTTCCTGATACACCTACTTCTTTATCTATATCTCTTTCTAAGTATGGAACCTTATCTCCAGTTGGTTTTAATGAACTTTCAGTCCAAAGACCAGTTTGAACTCCCTTACTTCTTGTATAATCTACAAATTCTTTTAAATTTTCTATATTTCCATCTATTGAATCAGCTCTTCCGTAACCACATCCATAACCATCATTTGGCATAAAGTATCCAAGTGGCATATCATTTTCAACATGCATATCTAGGATATTTTTAGCATCTACCATTAATGATTCTTGTCTATTATATCCTGGCTTTGGTGTTTGAGATTGCTTTCCTGTTTCATCATTAACCCAGTCTCTTGAGAAACAATCTAAGTGACCTAAGTAGAATCCATATTCAGGTAATAGTAATGGATTACCTGTTAACTCTGTAAATTGACCAATTATATTTTCAGGAGCCTCATCAACAAAGTAATAAGCATCAAATCTTTTTTCTTCATGAGATGTAACTACTTTATCTTTTTGAGTAGATGAGAACGCATATTCACCTGGTTTAAACGTATGTCTCATTACACCATATCCATTTGTTGACCAATAGAATGGTGTTGGACTTGCAACTCCACCATCAACCCAGTTATTTGTATTTTTAATTTGAATTGTCTTATTCTTATGTGAGAAACGTCCATTTTGCATTCCTCCACCAAAGAAGAATTCATCTTCGTTAGTTTCAAGAGTTTGAACTGTTGAGTTATATTTATACTTTAATGCTTCTGCTTCTTTCCAAATTGTTTTATTAGTTAACTTATTAATTAACTCCATTTTTCCAGTAGCTTTTTCCATTTTTAAAAGAACTGAATCAGTTGATATTTCAAGGAATTCACCATCTACAACTGAAGGTGCTACATTTTCATATTCTGCTTCAGTTTTTGCAATAATCTTAGTTATTTCATTTTCCTTATTTGGAGTTGGATCTTCTTGGAACTCACCTGTTGGATCCATGTATAATCTAAATACCTTATCGTTTAAGAATGATAAACGAACATATTCACCTGTTGTCATTTTAATAGTAACTTTGTTTCCAGATTGGTCAAAGCTTTCTACAGCTCCAATATAATTGTAACCATCATTTTCTTCTACTACTTGTACATCATTTGCTAGTGATAATATTGGTTCTGCATAAATTGTACTTGTTGTTGCTAAATTTGATACTACCATAGTGCTTAAAACGACTGCTGCAATCATTTTTACTAACATTCTTTTTTTCATATCGTTACCTCCCAAATTAAGTTATATATACAGCATTACCCTTGTCTAAAATCTACATAAGACCTTATATTTCAACAAAGATAATGTTTACATGATTATAGTACATTCTTTTTCATATATTGTCAAATTAATTATTTTATGTAATTATTTTAATTTTATTACATAAAAGTATATTATTTTATTAATTGTTATTTTCTAAGTTGTAAAATTATTAACTTTTTTAAATTATACTTAAAAGGACTTTAAGTAATTATTAGAATAAATTACTATTTATTCCATTGTAAAGTTTTACTTTACAATTCAATATTTTAATTATTTTAAACTTTTATCTGTAAAAAGTTTACTTAAATGTATATAATTTATATTAAATCTATTTTTTAGGATACAAAACTCTAATATATAAATAAAAAGGATGTAACCATTTTCTGACTACATCCTTTTCAAATTATAATTTATTTTTTCTAATTATCTATAATACTTAACTTATCTATTTTAAGCTTCTTACATTTATTGAAACAGGCTTAGATTCTTCACCATTTTTATATTTAGCAGTAACCTTGAATCCATAAATAGAATTACTTCTTAATCCTTGGACTAAATATTCAGTATTATCTGCAGGTACACTACAAAGAATCTTACCATCTTTATAGATTACATATTCCTCTAAACCAATAACTTCTTTTGAAGGGTTCCATGTTAGCTTTAAGGAACTATTAGTTACTTCAGAAGCTCTTAAATTACTTGGTTTTGAAACTATGATATTTTCTTCCTTTTCTAAAGCTTTCACAAACATTGCATTAGCCCAGTCAGCATGGTCTCCACCATTTCCATTTCCTCCATTAGTAATAACTAATTTTAGTTCTTTTTTACCGTCGATATTGACTTGAACAAATTTTTGTGGTGTATGGGCTTTCATTAATCCACTATCATAAACTTTTTCTCCATCTACATGAACTTCAAAGGTAACTGAAGGACTATCCCCTCCAATTTCTTGGTCAACACCTACAAATGATTCAAAATACTTATATCCCTCTTCTGGAATATTGTAAATAATGGTTGAATTAGCATGGCTTCCTAATCCTTTATCATAGAAAACTCTTCCTACTTCATCTCTTAAAGATATTTTGTTTCCATCAGTACTTCTATCTCTTTCTACATTTGCCCAATCAGTTTGAGCATAACTCCATTCTAAATCACTTAAATAATCACCTTTAGTAACATTTACTTTTACAGAAATATCTACGTTTGTATTATAAACATTTGCAATACCATTAATTATTACTTCTCCTTCTTTTGAAAAGTCCTTATTAGATATATCTTCCCATGTTACCTTTGCATTTTCTTTAGTATTATCAGTATAATTAACCTCTATTGTACTTGGTAATATTGGTTTTACTCCAACTAAAGTATTAAATTCAACATTATCAAATGGAAGAATATCTTTTACTGAAACCTTTGCTAATACTTCAATTTCTGTTCCAACACTTCTTCCTTTAACTACAAAGTCTCCTACATTATTATAATCATCATCTAAAATATCTTCCCAAACTACATTAACCTCTTCTTTAATACCATTAGTTAATTCTAACTTAACTTTTTCTGGTAAAGTAGGTTTTACTCCCTTTAAAGTTCCAACACTAACAGATTGGTTTTCTTTTACTGAATAAGGAAGTTCCTTAGCGTTTTCTTCCATAGGGTTTTGTGTACTTAAATCAATAGGTCTCATTGTAAATTTATAATTATATTCTTTATTTGGATAAAGCATTGCATAATCACGAGGTTTAGATCCCCAACTATCATCACCAGCAACACCTGTTTGCTTATGATTTAATGTTACTACTACATTATCATCTTTATTAAGCTCATAAGTATGTCTCTTAGATGATAATTCATTTTGAGTATATGGAAGAGCAGAAAACTCCATTACATTATCTGCTGATACTTGTAGCCCAACTCCACTATCGTTAGTTAATGTAAGCCATCTTACATCAGTTTTATTGCCTGTTTCTGAAGGTTTAATATAAGGGAAGAATTGATCTTCTACTAAACTATCATAAACATCAACTGGTGACCCTAAATTTCTATCAATATAGTTTTCCCCTGGACCTCTACCATACCATTTTATATTTTTGTATTCCTCAGGCATTTTAAATTCCATACCTATTGTAGGTATAATTGGAAGAGTATCAGAACCTGGATTTAAAGTAGATGATATTGAAATAGAACCATCTCCATAAACTTGGATAACATTTTTATATGAGGATTTAATTGTAGTAGCTAAAGTCATATCTACTTCTATAGTAGTAACTTTTTCTGTATTACTTACCTTTACATCATCTATAGTTCTATTTTCTCTAGCCTTTTTCCAAACAGTTGATGCCATTCCATTATTTCTATCATTATCTGTTGGAGCTCTCCAAAAATCTGGTTCTATTGGAGATACTATTAAATCTTTTCCATCTACTTTATAAGTATCAATGCTTCCCTCTTCCTTATTAAAGCCGATTTCAAAATTCTTTCCTGTTACTTTAATAGTTTTATCATCTTCATTAACATCTAGTGCTTCCATCTTTTCAATATCAACAAATTCTTTTTTAAACTCACTAAAGTTTACTTTAAATTGTTCAAATGCAATTTCATAACCTTCTTCCTTCCACTTTGAATCCTCTTTAAGCTTAAATCCTACATTTAACCAATATTCAGATGTATTTTCTATATTTTCTGGAGTAGTAAATGGAATCACAACTTCCTTTGTTTCCCTAGGATTAATATCTACATTCATAATTCCACTTTCTATTTCTTCTCCATCCTTATTTAATTCCCAAACTAAGTCATACTCACTTAAATTGTTAAATAAGAATTCATTTTCAATTGATATTACACCATTTACTAAATCAACTTCATTAAATTCTACATCTTGGAAGTGATATCTAACATCATCTAATGCAGGTTTTGGAGTTCTATCTGCTGCTAAAATACCATTAGCACAGAAGTTACCATTATTAGGTTTATCTCCCCAATCTCCACCATAAGCTAAATATTCTCCACCTTCGCTTACATTTTTACCATTTTCAAAATCCATCCATAATACTGAATTTTTATCAGGTGTTCTTTCAGTATCATTTAATTCTTCCTTTGTAAGCGCCTTATCATATACTCTTACAGAATCTATAATCATATTACTTCTTCTTCCTGTTTCTGCATCTCCACCAATAGATATTGGATAATTATTTGATGCAATTCCACCTGTATGATTTTTTTCACCAACTAATTTTCCATCTATATATAGTTTTAACTTTTCTCCATCATAAGTTCCTGCTACATGATGCCATTTATTTTTCCAATCACTTGGTACATCCTTAGTTTTAACTGAAACCCAAGTTTTTCCGTCAAAAACAAAGAACTCTAGCTCATTTCCATAAACATCACCATTTTCTTTTAACGCAAATTGACTATCTCCCTTTGCAACTATAACACTTGGACTATTTCCACCTAAAGGCTTAACCCAAGCTTCTAAAGTTAAATCATTTGTTAAGTTTAACTTTTTATCATTTGACATAGTCATGTAACCCTTCATTCCTTTGCCATCTTTACCTTCTGTAAATTCACCACCACTTAATGTTCCTTCAAATTTATTTTCACTTGAATCAACAGCTACATATTTTTCTGGAATAGGAGTATAAATTGATTGATCTACCCAGTCCCAAATAAATCCTCCTGCTAAAGCATCATACTTTTCAAACATTTCCATATATTCAGCTAGTCCACCTGTACTATTACCCATAGAATGTGAAAACTCTCTTAATACAAAAGGTTTTTCTCTTCCTGATAATGCATAGTTTTCTATTGATTTAGGACTAGAATACATAAAGCTTACCATATCAGATGCTTCATCATTTCCTCCACTTCCTTCATCTTGATAATGAACAGGTCTTGATGGCTCATTTTCATGTATCCAATCTTTCATTTTTATATGATTTGTTCCCTTACCAGCTTCATTTCCTAATGACCAAATAACTACTGAAGGATGATTTTTATCTCTTTCAACCATACTCTTAACACGGTCAATACAGTTTGCTGTCCATCTTGGATCATTTGTTGGTAATATATCAGTTGCTCCATTAGATTCGATATTTGCTTCATCCATTACATATAGTCCATATTCATCACATAACTCATATAATGCTGGATTACTTGGGAAGTGAGCAGTTCTTATACCATTGATATTGCTTGATTTCATTAATTCTATATCATAAATCATAGTTTCAATATCTACAGCTCTTCCATCTCTAGGGTCAGTTTCTACACGATTTACACCCTTAAATACTATCGGCTTACCATTTATAAGCATTTCTTTTCCATCTACTTTAAATTCTCTAAATCCAACCTTAGTATTTACTGCTTCTAACTCATTTCCATCCTTGTCCTTTAAGCTTAAAACTAAAGTATATAAGTTTGGCTTTTCAGCAGACCATTTTTTAGGATTTTCTATTTCAATCTTTTCATTTAAAACTACTCTCGTAGCCTTATCATTAAATTTCTCTTCATTAGTGAAGTCAGTTGTCATATTAATAGGAGTATCTAATACCTTATTATACTCATCATCATAAAGCATAGCTTCAACAGTATAAGTATCCTTGCTATTTATATAATTAGATAAATCTACTTCTAATTGAAGCTCTGCATTTTTATATTCATCATCTAATTCAGTAACAACTTCAAAGTCATTCATTCTTACTTCTGGAGTTGAATATATAAATACATCTCTAAAAATACCACTTAATCTAATAAAGTCTTGATCTTCAAGCCAGCTACCATCAGACCATCTATAAACTTCTACTGAAATATCATTTTCACCTGGTTTTAAATAGTCAGTTATATCATAATCCTTAGCAGTATAACTATCTTCACCATAACCTACATATTCTCCATTAATCCAAATATAAATTGCTGATTCTACACCTTGGAATGATAAATAAACTCTTCTATCCTTTGTCCAATCTTCTGGAACTTCAAAGCTTCTTTTATATGAACCAACTGGATTGAATTCAGTTGGAGCAAATGGTGCTTCTGGAGTTTCTACATCTGTCCATGGATAAATATTATTAGTATATATTATTTGATCATAACCTTGTGTTTGCCAGTTACCAGGAACTTGGATTTTGTCCCAGTTACTAGTATCATAATCATTTTTATAAAAATCCTTTTCTCTTTCACTTGGCTTATTAGCAAAGCTAAAGCTCCACTCACCATTAAGAAGCTTATGATATTTCGAATCTACCCTAACACCTCTTTCAGCTATAGGCTTTTTAGCATCTTCTAATGCAGCTTCACTACTTTCGTAAGATACAAATGTTGCATGAGCCTCTTCTCTATTTACTTCAAAAATTTCCGGATTACCATTCCACTCCGATGACTCCTGTGTATCCGCATTAACCTTATTTGAAATACTTAAAAGCAATTCATTTCCTGAAACTAAAACCATTGATGTTGCTAATAAAACAGCAATAAACCTTCTCTTCATTTCTCTCTCACCTTTCTTTTTTAAATTAATTTAATATTTTAAATGTTACAAACTCTAATTCATAATCATTTATAAATCCATCCTTGTTCAAATCAAATTCCTTTGCCTTATTCCACTGGTCGCTACTACTAGACTCATTAATACCATGTAACTTTGATACTATTGATAAATCTCCTATATCAAATCTACCATTCTTATTTAAATCTCCAGTTAAACTTCCTATTAATAATGATTCAAACCTTCCTATAGCATTATTTAGATCTTCAATAGCCTTTTCTATATGAATCTTTGTAGCATCTTTATCTTCATAAATTCTTTTAGCTACTTCTAATGATTTATTTAATTCATTTTTAGATCCTATATGGTAATTTCCTTCATTGAAACCTTCTAGAGAATTATTTAATAAATCATTTACTTCATCAATTACTATTTTTAAAGGTTCTTTATCTACTTCTTCCTTTACAACCTTTACATTAGCAGTAATTTTTATATCTATATCTTTTATAACACCACTAACTGTAAATTCTCCTTCTTTCTCATATAAAGATTCATCGATTTCTTCCCATATAGCTATACCAGTTCTTATATTTTCTGAATCTAATGTTACTCTAACTTCATTAGGTAAATTTGGTTTTACTCCTACAGTAGTGTCAATATTTATTCCATCTACTAAAGCCTTATAAATATTAATTTCTGCTGCTGAAGCATGACCACCGTAACTGTCTAAAACTTCAAACTTAACAAACCTTGCCTTAGTTTGATTAAACTTTATAGTCTTTTCTGTCTTATCCTTTGCTAAGGTTCCATTTTCTTTTACTAACTTAAAGTTTTCTCCATCTTCACTTGTATAAAGATTGTATTTATATATATCGCCATTAGAATTTGAATCCTGTCTAGGTAAATATCTAAATTCTTCAACATTATAAGTTCCACCTAAGTCATAAATTAAATAATAAGGTTTTTGTGGTAACCCTGCACTTGTCCAATTTGTATGCCATATTGTATTTGGATCTCCATCTAAAACATTACTAGCTCCATTATTTCCACCAACTAATTCTTCACTGCTAGCCTTTGCCTTAATTAAGTTTTGTGGAATTTTCTTCTCTTCCCCATTAGAATCTAATTCATAAATATTTATTTCTGAAGCAGTTGCATAATCGCCCAATCCATCTATACACTCAAGTTTAATATATGATGCATTTATAGCTTCAAAGTTTGTTTGCTTTTCTTCTTTGTTATTTGCCCAAACACCCTCTTCTTCTATTTTAGTAAAGTTCTTACCATCTTCACTTACATAAACATTGTATTTCAATATTCTTCCATTAGTAGATCCATCCTGTCTTGGAAGATAATTAAGTTTACTAATTTTATAGCTTTTATCTAATGATAAAACTATATCTTGTGGTAGATTTTCACTTGTTGGTGTCCATTGTGAATGCCACATTGTATCTTTAATTCCATCAATAGTATTAAGAGCTTTGTTATCTCTATCTATAGTTTCTTCACTATTAGTTACAACACTCATTTGATTTTGAGGTATTTTTTCAACACCTGCGATATCCTTACCATAAACCTCAAGTTCTCTTATTGCAGGAACTTCTAATACTCCACCATTTAATTTGTCTATTGTTATTCTTACATATCTAACCCAATTTTCTGAATAATTATCTGGAAGCATATTTTGACCTGATGCTATTGACTTAAGGACTTCCTTCCAATTTTTATTATCATCAGAAACCTCTATTTTATAAGAATAATATACGCTATCTTTTCCCCATAAAATCTTTGAACCTGTAATGTTATAAAGCTTACATAAATCTACAGTTATCCATTCAACGCCATCTGTTTCTGCTCTCCACATAGAGCTAGTGTCAGCATCAATTGCTTTATTAGGTTCTCTTCCTTCTATATTACTACTAGCAAATGCTTCTTTTCCTAATGCAACATTTACTCTTTTTTCATCTTCTACTAAATCTCCGCCACCTTCTTCATTTCCATAAACAGTTAACTCACTTAATTCACTAAAGTCTTTGCTATTACCTTCCATTAACACCCTTATATATCTTCCATAGGATGCAAATTTAAATAATTCTTTATCATTAAATTTATTATCTGTTCCCTTATATAGGCTAATCCAATTTTCATTATCCTTTGATACTTGAATAGTATAATTTTTAGACTTATTAGTAGTTTTCCAATCTAGCTTAAGCCCTAAAATATTTCTATTTTCTCCTAAATCTATAGTAATCCATTGGTTTTCTCCTTCTAAAGGTTTCCATAATGAATTTTTATCGCCATCATTTACTTTTGATGCTTCAAACCCTTCTAATTCACTACTACATAAAACTTCTTTATTTAAACCAATATTTTTTCCATAGATAGCTGATTCATCTACATCTGATCCACCTGGAACAAAGTTTTCATTTACTGGTTTTGTTTTTATAACAACATTTCCATTTTCTACTCCATCAGCTGTTGCTACTATATTTATATCTCCAGCAGTATTTGTAGATTGAATAAATACTGGTGCTATTCCACCTTCAACCTTAACAGGGTTTGCATTGCTTCTTTCTTCAGCATTTCCTATAAGTTTTCCTTCACCATAAACATTTAATGATATTAAATCAGAATAATTTGATACTATATTTCCATTTTCATCTCTTACAGAAGCATAACCTATAATTACATCTGATCCATCAGCTAACAAATCTCTTTCTGCATTTGTAAAATCAATTTCAACATGATGAGGTTCTCCTGGTGTATTAACTTCGTATTCTGCAACTACTTCACCATTTATTATTCCCTCTGCCTTTAAGTTTCCAGCTTTCCATGGTACATTCTTAAAAGTAAAAGTAGGATGTGCAATATGCTCAAATCCCTCATCTGGATTTCTTATTTCTATTAATTCATCATTTAAATATAACTTAACTTGCTCACAATTACTGAATACGTTTACATCTTTTGGAGATGATTCCATCCAATAATTAGCTATAAATACCATAGGCCCTGAATCCACCCCATCTTGAATTAACTCAGGATTTCTTTGACTTTGTAAATAGTAATAATTAAACTTCTCATATCTATCTCTATCAACTATACCTGAAAAGGCAGTTTCATTTTCAGTTCCTCTATTATAGTCATTGTAACTCCATAAGGCATATCCACTTATTCTTTTATTTGCATTTAATCCACACCAATCAAAATAACCATTTCCATTTAAGGCATTTTGTCTTGAATAACATGAATTAATCATATCTAATTCACCAACTGATCTTACTGATCTATAACCTTCAGGTGAATCTGCTTTTTCACTCCATTCATCTCCCCACTCTCTAGTTAATAGAGGCTTATCTGAAGTATCAATTTCCTTATAATTTACATCATAAATTTCCTTTCCATAGGATGTATAATCTGATGCTGCATAACATTGATCTCCTGGGTATTCTTCATGAGTAGCATCATATGCAGCTTGTGCAAATTCTCTAGACATCCAAGTTTCATTTAAACTTGATTCCCATAAAACTAAAGAAGGATGATTTCTATCTCTTCTAACCATTTCTCTTACAGCTTGAATAGCTCTTTCTTGGAATACTGAATCTCCAAATGTTTGCCAACCTGGTATTGGTTCTATTACAACAATACCTAATTCATCACATGCATCTAAAAATGATTTAGCTGGAGGATAATGTCCTGTTCTAACCATATTAAATCCAGCATCTTTTATTTGTTTTGCATCATCATATTGAAGTGAATCTGGTGCTGCATTTCCAATATAAAGATATTCTTGATGTCTATTTACACCATTTAAGAATATATGCTCATCATTAATAAAGAATCCTCTATCATTAGTAAACTCTATCCTTCTAATACCTATTTTAGTTTCTACAGTATCTATGATTTCATCATTGATTTTTACTAAAGTTTTTAAGGTATATAAGTTAGGATCATATGTTGTCCATAAATCTGGATTTATAACTTCAATAACTTGCTTAAATGTATTATCAGTTCCCTTTAAAATATTAGCTTTTTCAGATGTATTACTAGCTACTACTTCACCGGATTTATTAATAATTTCTGTTGTAACATAGGCTTTTTTATCTTCAGCATAATCATTTTTTACATTTGTGGTTACATTTACTACAGCATTTTCTTTACTTACTTCTGGATATGTTACAAAAACTCCACCATCACCAACTTTATCAGCTAAAATAGAATCCGTTACATATACTTTATCTGTTAAATAAAGGTTTACATTTCTATATAAACCACCATAATATAAAAAGTCTAACACATTTTGTGGTTTTCCTGGTGGCGTTTGAGGATCATTTGAGTTATCAAGCTTTACTGCAATAACATTATTGCCCTCAAAATTTATAAATTCAGATATATCTACTGTAAATGGTAAATAACCACCATAATGCTTAGTAATATTTTTACCATTTATAAATACTTCTGTATTACCCATTGCTCCTTCAAATTCAACAAAAACTTTTTTCCCTTCATAGGATTTATCTAAAGTAAAATCTCTCCTA
>NZ_JBOFYU010000016.1:0-28597 GCF_051654825.1 Clostridium sp. | reverse complement strand
ATTTTACCTATGATACTAATAGTTACTTCAATTGTATTTATAGCAGTGCCATTTAGTTTTGACAAAGAAACACTTATGGCAACTTTACCAATAACAATAGGTTCAATAATATTCTTCATTATAGGTGAAATTTTAATAAGAAATAGTGGAAAAGAGATAATTGAAAAATCAAAATAGAGGGGAGATATTTTATGAAAACATTAAATTCTACACCAAAACAAGATGGGTTTAGAATGCCAGGGGAATTTGAAAAACACGATGGATGTTGGATAATATGGCCTGAAAGACCAGATAACTGGAGACTAGGAGCAAAACCAGCTCAAAAGGTGTTTGTAGAAGTAGCAAAAACTATAAATAGATTTGAACCAGTAACAGTATGTGTAAGTAATGAACAATACGATAACGCTAGAAATATGTTACCAGATGATATACGCCTAGTAGAAATATCAAACAATGATTCTTGGGTACGTGACTGTGGTCCTACATTTGTAACAAATGGCAAAGAAGTAAGAGGGATAGACTGGTCATTTAATGCATGGGGTGGACTTGTAGATGGATTATACTTCCCATGGGATAAGGATGATAAAGTAGCTAGAAAAATATGTGAAATAGAAAATAAAAATAGATATAGATTAGATGATTTTGTACTAGAAGGTGGATCAATCCACGTAGATGGAGAAGGAACATTAATAGTAACTGAGGAGTGCCTACTAAGTGAAGGACGTAATCCTCATTTAACTAAGGAAGAAATAGAAGAAACATTAAAAGAATACTTAAACTTAGAAAAAATAATATGGCTACCACTTGGAATATACAATGATGAAACAAATGGACACGTAGACAACATAATGCACTACATAGCACCAGGAAAGGTGGTACTTGCTTGGACTGAAGACAAAGATGATCCACAATATGAAATCTGCCAAACTGCTTATGAAATATTAAATAGTGAAACCGATGCAAAAGGAAGAAAACTAGAAGTAATAAAACTAATGCTACCAGCCAACATTTTAATAACAGGGGAAGAAAGTGAAGGAGTAGATGGAGTAGATGGAACATTACCTCGTCAAGAGGGAGATAGACTAGCAGCATCTTATGCAAACTTCTATATGGCAAATGGAGCAGTAGTATTGCCAGTATTTAATGATAAAAATGATGAATTGTCAGTAAAAACACTTAAAGAAGCATTACCAGATAGAGAGATAGTTCCAGTATATGCAAGAGAAATACTACTAGGTGGAGGAAATATCCACTGCATAACACAACAACAACCATCTGCTAAATAATAAAAAGCAGTTTGTATAGGAGGAGTATTATGGAAAAATTAGTAATAGCACTAGGTGGAAATGCCTTAGGAAATAATGCGAAGGAACAATTAGAACTAGTAAAACAAACAGCAAGAACAATAGTTGACTTATCAGAAGAAGGGTACAGTGTAGTAGTAGGTCATGGGAATGGACCACAAGTAGGAATGATAAATCTAGCAATGGACTTTGCATCAAATAATGGAGCTAATACACCAAGTATGCCATTTGCAGAATGTGGATCAATGAGCCAAGGCTATATAGGATACCACCTACAACAATCAATAAAAAATGAATTAAATAAAAGAAATATAAATAAAAAAGTAGCAACAATAGTAACACAAGTAGTAGTAGATGAAACTGACGAAGCTTTTAAAAACCTAACAAAACCAGTAGGAATGTTTTATACAAAAGAAGAAGCTGATAAAATAGGCGCTGAAAAAGGATATACTTTTGTAGAAGATGCAGGAAGAGGCTATAGAAGAGTAGTTGCTTCACCTAATCCACAAAAGATAGTAGAACTAGAAACTATAAAACACCTAGTAGAGAACGGAACGATAGTAATTACAGTAGGGGGCGGTGGAATACCAGTAGTAGAAGAACCTAATGGAACACTATATGGAGTAGATGCAGTAATAGATAAAGATAAATCAAGTGCAAAACTAGCTAAAGACATTGATGCAAAGATGCTAGTAATACTAACGGCAGTAGATAGAGTATGTATAAACTTTAATAAGCCAAACCAAGAAGAACTATCAAACATTAATTTAATAGAAGCTACAAAATATATAAAAGAAGGACACTTTGCAAAAGGCTCAATGTTACCTAAAGTAGAAGCTTGTGTAGACTTTGTAGAAAACTCTACAAATGGTAAAGCCTTAATAACATCACTAGAAAAAGCAAAAGAAGCACTACATGGAGAAACAGGAACAATAATTAGTAAAGAAACAGTATTAGTATAAGATTTGCTAGTAGAAATATAAAAATAACATTAAATTAGGGGGAAATAACTATGAAATTACCAGTATCAAGTGCAACTGAATTAAATAAAAAAGGACTAAGACATTTCTTAGACACACAACATTTAAGCAAGAAAGAATTATTAGAAATATTTGACTTAATGAAACTATTAAAAGATGCTAGAAGAGACAACGCAGTACCACAATTATTCAAAGGAAAATCAATAGCAATGATATTTGAACAACCATCAACAAGAACAAGAGTATCATTTGAAACTGCAGCAACAATACTAGGTGGTCATGCATTATTCTTATCACCAAAAGACATTCACCTAGGAGCAAAAGAAAGTTTAGAAGATACATCAAAAGTATTATCAAGAATGGTAGATATAATGATGGCAAGAGTTGACTATCATACTACCGTATCAGGCCTTGCAGAGCATGCAACAGTACCAGTAGTAAATGGATTATGTGATTGGCTACATCCAACACAAATGTTAGCAGACGTATTTACTATGATAGAGCACTTACCAGAAGGTAAGAAATTAGAAGAATTAACAGTAAGTTTTATGGGAGATGCTACTAATGTTTGTTCATCACTTGCATTTATCTGTACTCAATTAGGAATGAAGTATAAGCATATAGGACCTAAAAAATACCAAATGCCAAAAGATTGGCAAGATATAGCTTTAGAAAACTGCAAAACATCAGGAGGATCATTATTAGTTACTGATGATGTAGAAGAAGTAAGAGGGTCTGATATAGTAGTAGCAGATAGTTTCTACTGGTTTGGTCAAGAAGCTGAAAAAGAAGAAAGATTATCTACATTCATACCAAGATATGTAGTAACTCAAGAGATAATGGATATGGCAGGAGAAAACGCAATGTTTATGCACTGCTTACCAGCAAATGACCAAAGAGAGTGTACAAGAGAAGTAATGAATGGAAAAAGATCTATAATATTTGATGAAGCTGAAAATAGATTAACTGCTCAAATGGCTATATTAGTGTATTTTACTTATAATCATATCCCACAACCATCTAAGGAAACTATAAAAATGCATAAAGATAAGATAAATGAGTTTTTAAAGACTATTACTATAAATAATGTAGAAGAAGAAGCATTAGTTTAATAAAATAAAAAGGCTAGAATTACTGAATTAATCAGTATCTAGCCTTTTTTCTTATTATAAGATTAGCAGTATTTTGGAACTATAGGCGCATCTAAAAATTCAGTATAAGGTTTAAAAATAGGATCACAACATCCATCCACTTCTTTTGAAAGCACTTCTATAGCTAATATACCTATTTGTCTACCTAATGAAAGTCCATTTGTTAAGTCTGATCTAAAATGTATACCACCGTAAAGACGAGATATAGAAGCATCTTCAGCTAAACTATTAAGCTTATTAGCCTCGGCAGGGAAGAAATATGATAGTACAGTACTTGTAGCACCTGATACAACTGAGTGTCCAGAAGGATAAGTTGGAAACTTAGGAGTTTGAAGTAATGTAACCAAATTTCTATTTAATTGAACAGGTCTTGCAAAGTCACCACAATATTTATAAAACCATGTTATAACGAAAGCATCATTTATAACATTTTGTACAGAAGCAAGTATTTTCGCACTCATTGGAGGATTTACTTTGTAAGTATTTATAAGTGTTAAAGTTATAGGTGTCCATTGATTAACAGGAACGCCCGTACCCCAAAACTTAGCCATACCTATTTGACATGTTGTTAAATTTGCTTGAACATATTCCACCTCTTTTAGTTCAGCATTAAAATCAATACTACAAGGATTAGCAAAATTCCATTTTATTGGCATATTACATAAAGTAGAGAAGTTTCCATTACCATTAAATTTTACAAAGCATAATGGCCATGAACCAGCATTTTTTTCGATACCAACATAGGGATTAGTTTCATTTGGATAAGGTATTTTAGACCATCTATCATAACAATGATGGCAATCAGTATCATTTGGACAGCTAAGACATGGTAGTGAGTTTGGACAATCATAAGAATCTTGGTGATTACAGCAATTACAGTAGCAATTCTTATTTTCATATATAGAGTTATTATTAATAAAGTTTGTCATTTATTTCACACCTCTTGCAAATTTATATTCAATATAATGTAAATATATATTTAATATAGTAATAATATATAGTTTTTAGGTAAAATAGTGACTATATGTAATAATTTTGTGTTTATTAAGGAATTTATACCTGGGTGAGATAAATTTATTCAGATTGAATGAAAAAAGTTTTCAAAAAATATTGCCAATATTATGTTAATGATATAATATAAAATAAAAAGGAAAACGTATTTTGGAGGGGGATAAAATGCATAGAAAAAAATTTTCAACAAAAATAGTTGCAGGATTAATAACAACAATAATGTTAATACAACCTGTTATTGGATTTACAGAAGGTGTCAATAGTGAAAATAAAGAAACAAAAGTAGAATTAAAAATAAGCGATGGAATGTATGCAATACTTAACAACGGAGAAAAGATTTTAATAAATGGTAAAAATGAATCTAGAAGAGAAAATCAAATTATTATATATACAGATTCATATGGTCCAAAAACAAATCAAAATAGATGGGGAAGAGAAATTGTAGTTGATAACAATGGAATAGTTACTTCTAATATAGGGCCAGGTGAAAGAGATAAAGATGGAGGAGAAGAGATTCCTAAAAGAGGTTTTGTACTATCTGCACATGGAGAGAGAAGGAGAGAATTAGAAAATATAAAAGTTGGAGAAAAGATTGATTTAGAGGGGGTTTCATTAGTTGACTTAAATAAAGAGTCACATTATGAGTTAACAGTAGTTAATCCGAATGCTGAAAATAATCCAGGTGGAGTTGATATTACCGGAACTCCTTATCCAGGTTTTAGAGGAGGGGATCAACTGGTTGTATATACTAAAGAGTTTGGAACAAATACAGGTACAAATGACTATGGTTCAGAAATAATTGTCCAAGGAACATTAGAAAGTGGAACCATAGTATCTGTAGGTGGGAATAATAGTAATATACCAGAAGATGGGTATGTATTATCTGGGCATGGAAAAGCAGCTAGCTTTTTAGTAAATGAAGGGTTAGTTGGTGCTAATGTTAAAGTTGATGAAAATACAAAAAAGGTAACTATATCAGTAACACCTCAAAGTCTGCTAGTAACTGCAAAAAAAGATTTTGAAGTTGCAAGGGATTCATATGAAATAGCTAAAAATCTTATGTTAGATGTAGACTATGAAAAATCAAAAGAAAGTTTAAATAAATGTGAATATCATTTAAATAAAGCTGTTGAAATTGCAGAAAAAATAAATGATGGAGATACATCTTCGCAAACTCAATTTGCGTTCTTAGATGAAGTAGAATCTGTGAAAAAGGGTTCATTAGATGTGCAATATTTTACTATGGAGTCTAGAGTAGTAGATGCTAGAGGTGTATGGCATAGACCTATTGAAAAAAACTTAGAAGATGTAAAAAATACTTTAAATGAATTAAAAGAAAATAATATAAATATGTTATTTATAGAGACATTCTATCATGGGTATACAATAAATCCTACAAATAATAAAGTTATAACTCAAAGACCAGAATTTGCAAATGCTAATTATGGTGAGTACGGAAATGATATATTAAAAGCCTTTGTTGAAGAAGGCAAGAAAATGGGAATAGAAGTTCATGCTTGGGTACAAAATTTTAGAGCTGGGTATAAGGCTGGAAATAATGATGTTAACCCTATTTTGAGTCAAGAAGAATATAAGGACTGGGCATTAATCAATTATGATGGATCAGATCTAACAATACATGAAGATAATTACTATTTTATGGATCCATCTAATCCAGAGGTAAGAGATTGCCTAAAAGATATATACATAGAGTTAGTTAAAAATTATGATTTAGACGGTCTTCAATTAGATTATATAAGGTACCCGGTGGGACAATATAAGAGCGATTCTGGATATGGTGAAAATGAAGACAGCAGTATGAATCAATTTAAAAAAGAGTACAATCTATCTGAAGATATTGATATAAGAGATTTAATGGATAAAGATAAAAATTCTGATTGGCAACTGTGGTGGAATAGATGGAATGAGTTTAAACAAAACAAGGTAACTACTTTTGTAGAAGAAATAAACAATGAGCTTAAAAAAGTAAATTCTGAAATATTAATATCTACTGCAATATTCCCCAATATAGAGGAGGCAAAGGATAAAAAAATGCAAGATTGGCCAACATGGGTAGAAAGTGGATATATTGATTTAACTGCGCCTATGGCATATTACAAAGACGCTAAAACGGTTAAAGAAGATGTAAATGATATGGTTGAATATGTAGGTGGAAATTGCTTGAATTATGCAGGTATAGCACCTACATTTATAGGTCTTAAACCAGATCAAAATGCGTTCCAAGTCCAAGCGGCACGTGAAGGGAAAGCTCAAGGAAGTATAATATTTGCTTCTCAAAATTTATTAGGACTAAGTGATGTACAACATGTATTACAAAGTTCAACACATAGAAAAGAGGCAATAACTCCACATGCAGAGCTAGCAGATGTTGTTGGTGAAGTGGTTGATTCAATACAAAATAAATCCAACAATATATATATACCTAATAATGCAATGAGCATAAAAGACCTAGAAAAATTAATGGTAGATTTAAATAACATAAAGAGTTTATGCGATAATAATAATATAAAGCTAGAGAAAGTATCACAAGAAATAGAAAAATCAATGTCAAAACTAGATAAATATGTTACTGGAGAGGCTAAAAATAGAATAATGGAAGATTTAGAATACTTAAAAGAAATACTAGATACAAGAGAAAAAATGAATAAATAATTAATAAATGGTAAAGCTGACTGTAAATTAGCTTTACCATTTATTTCAAAGTAGAATATTTAACTTATTAGGGGGAGTAAAAGTGGATTATAAGGCGTTAAAAAGGGGTATTTTTTCGATACTAATATCTACTGCAATTGTTGTATCCAACGTATCACAACCAGTATGTGTATTTGCAAATGTAGAAGAGGCAAATATTACAGATTCAAGTATATATGATAGAAATGAAATGAATGTAATACTACAAGATGGTAAAAAAATAAAAATAGATGATATTGATGTAAATCGTGGATCAGACAGACTTATAATATACACTAACAATTGGGAATCAGAAACCAGTAATCAAAATGAATGGGGCGTTGAAATTGTAGTAAACTCAGACGGTATAGTAACAAAAAGAACAGATCCAGGTACAAAAGTTGATGATAATATTATACCAGAAAAGGGGTTTGTATTATCTGCACATGGAATAGCAAGAGAATTATTAAAAGATGTAAAACTGGGAGATTTTATAGAAACAGAAGGTGTCTGGGTAAAAGAAATTAGAGATACTATTCAAAATCAGAAGTTGGCACAAGGCGTAACTCATGAGGAAGTAAGAATAGAAAATTATGATCAAATTATAGGAAATGAGCAAAGGGTAAACATAATAAAGGCAGATACGAGGGATTCTAATGTTGAGATTATAACATCAAAGGCATTAGACTCAGTAGTAGCAAAAGAAACAATCTTATCACAAGCTAATAGAGAAGAGTATAGAGGTAGAAATGTTGTAGCTGGAGTAACAGGAGATATGTTCAATGCAGATACAGGGATAAATATGACTATGCAAATAAAAGATTCTGAATTGTTAATAAATCATGCATATGAAAGTCACACTAAACAATTTCCTGTATTTGGAATAAAAAAAGACGGAAGTCCATTCATAGATACACTAGCGATAAGGGGAAAACTTAATTTAGGTTATAATGAGATAACAATAGACTCATTAAATAGAAATGAAAAGCTAGATAATAAAATAGGTTTATTTACATATGATTTAAATCAAGAACATAAGTTTAAAATTGAATCAAAATATATAGAAAATGGATCAATAGCTGTAATTAACCTACTAGAAAAGGATAGTAGTATAAAAGCTGGAAATACGTACGAGGGAAAGGTAGATGCAATATATGACAATGCAGGAGTTATAAGTATACCTGAAAATTCTGTGATTATTGGTGGGTTCGGAGATAAAAAATCAATAATTGAAGATATAACAGAAGGTCAAACCGTAGAGTTTAAGTTTGATGTATATAAAGGGGATAATCAAGAAGTTTGCAATGATATAGTAAATGCAACAGGTGGTTACAACACAATAGTAAAAAATAAAAAAGCATTAACATCAGAAGAAATGAAAGAAAATGGTGCAAGTGAAACACTAGTAGATGCTAAAAATGCAAGAACAGGAATAGGAATAACTGAAAACGGAGAAGTGGTAGCGATAACAATAGATAAAGAAAGTGTTAACTTCAATGAATCAAAAGGTGTTACATTACCACAATTAGCAAAGTTATTAGAAGATGAAGGTGTTGTGTCTGGTATAAGCTTAGATGGTGGTGGTTCCACAGAGATGATAGTTCAACCACAGGGGAAATTAGATTTAGTTACAATAAACAACCCTTCTGATGGATCATCAAGACCTCTTACCAATGCAATAATGTTTTTATCTAAAGCTGAGAAAACAGTTGAAGTTGGCGATATAAAAATAGATAAACCTATAACTATATTCAAAGGTGCATCATACATATTTGATGCTAGAGTTTCGGATGCAAATGGAAATCCATATGAACTAGGTAATGAATATATAGAGTGGGACACAAATATGGGTACTATAGATAGTAATGGCAAATTTGTGGCGAATGAAGTTGGAGTAGGAGAAGTTAGTGCATCTATAGGTAATATAAGACGAAGTATAACTGTAAATGTAGTGGATGAAATAGATAACTTTGAATTCACAGAGGAAGGACCTATAGGGATAAATCCTGGAAATAGTAAATCATTTGAAGTAAAAGCTATTAAGGATAATAAAAATGTAGTACTAAACCCAAATTCAATAGAATGGATTATAGATGAAAATATAGGTAGATTTGATGAAAATGGAATATTAACTATAAATAAAGATGTAGAAAAAGGTACTCAATCAATTTTAGTTGCAAAAGTAGGGAATTTAGAAAAGTATGTAGATATAATAGTAGGAATGCAGGATTTATCTATAGATGATTTTGAATCTCAGAGTATATCAAATTATACAACAAATAAAGCGTATGTAAGTTCATATGATATAGAATTATCTAATGAACAGTGCAAAAGTGGGCAATACAGTTTGAAATTAACATACGACTATACTGGTTGGTCAAATGGTAATGGAGCTATGTATGTAATTCCAAAAACAAAACCGAAGGCAGTTGTAAAACCGAAGGCATTAGGAATGTGGGTGTATGGAGATAAAAAAGCTCCTTGGTTGCGAGGTCAAATAATAACATCAGATGGATCAAAAAAGACTATAGATTTTACAAAAAAAGTAGATTGGGAAGCTTGGAAATATGTTGAGATACCTATAGAATCATCATGGACAGCACCGGTAGAATTAAATTATATATATGCTGTAGAAACTGATAAAACACTTATGGGAACTGAGTATGGAGGTGCTATTTATATAGATGATATACAATGGGTATATACAGAAGATAAGGACTTATTAGGTCCTGAATTCAGTAAAATATATCCATATAAAGATAATGTATATAAGGAAAACATAGAATTTAGCACGATTATAAGTGATGACAAATCAGGTGTAAATTCTGAAACTATAGAAATGAAGGTAAATGGAGATATTGTGAATCATAACTATGATCATACAACTAATATGATTAGCTATAGATTAGGCAATCTAAAAGAAGGGGAATATAGGGTAGAAGTAACTGCAAAAGATTTTGAAGGTAATCTATCTGTACCAGGTATAGATAAAACATATACAATAGATTTAAGTGAGGATAATGAAGGGCCCGTTATATCAGAGGTAACCCCAACGGGTAATGCTATAGAAAAGAGTGATATGCCTCGTATAGCATTTAAAATAGAAGATGATAAATCAGAAGTGCTAGAAAAAGATGTAAAAGTTACGTTAGATGGCAAAAATATACCAGTTGATTTTGATGAAGATAAAGGCTATGGGTATTCTGTTCCAGATAAAAAAATAAAAGATGGAAAGCATAAATTAGAAATAGAAGCAAAAGATTCAAAGGGGAATTGTATGGAAGCCTATACTAGTGAGTTTACTATAAATAAAATAAAACAGCCACAAGACAAAAATAATTTTAATATAACTTTAATCCCAGATACTCAGGGATTTACATATTCAAAATTATTATTTGAAGAAGCTTCTAAAAAAGATTCTGACCTAGTTATACATCTAGGAGATTTAGTTGATCAGGAAACAAAAGATGAATGGAGTATTGTAGACGAAGAACTTAAAATACTGAAAGATAAAGAAGTTCTAGCAACACCGGGTAATCATGAAGCATTTAAAGGAAATCTAAATGAATATGATAAAAGATTTGGAAATGCAACTTATCACTTGGAATATGGAAACTTATTGATAGTAGGTTTAAATTCATCTAAGGGACAAAGTATTTCGGAATCGGATCCTACTCAGTTTGAATACTTAAGAGAAGTGTTAGATAAAAATAAATGTGACAACATAGTAATAGCAACTCATGTTCCTATAAAAGATACAAATGGAACTAAGCATGAAATGGAAAAAGATGATGCTGATAAGTTAAAAGATATATTAGAAAAATACAAGGAGAAAAACCCTAAGAAGAATATACAAGTTATATCAGGTCATACTCATTGGTTAGAAGCATGGAATGAAAATGGAATAGAATATGCTATTGTAGGAAATGGAGCTTCAAAAAGTTATATAAGTCCACAACAAGGTGCAATACATGGAATAGGTAACTTAAGTGTTAACAAAAACAATATTGAGTTTGGATTTGATCCATACTTAACAGATGTAAGGATAAAAGATTTTGCTATTAGGGACAATATATTAAATGTTGCAAAAGGTTCTACAAAGCAACTAAATCCGTATGGTGATTTTAGAGAAGTTAATATGAATTATATAGTAAATTTATATCAACAAGATAATATTAATATGAGATGGGAATCATCGGATGAAAGTATTGTAAAGGTAGATGGTAATGGTGAAATTATTACTTTAAAAACAGGAACAGCAAATATTACGCTATTTGTTGGAAATAAAGAACATACTATAACTGTGAATGTAGTTGACCCTAATAGCATAAAAATTAGTGCATTAGATATTAGGATTGAAAATAATAGCATAAGAAAAGGAGATAAGATAAATATTATAGCTACGGGAACTGATGCTAATGGAACTCTATTCGCAATAGATTTGTCTAAAATTAAGTTTAAGATAGCAGATGAAGAAATGCTGAAATTTGATAAAAAAGGGAGATTAATTGCAATAAAATCAGGATTTTCAATAATAGAATATGAATATAACGGTTTTTATGGTGAAGTAGGAATACTAGTTAAATAGTTCTAAAAAAAGATAATCTTAAAAAGATTATCTTTTTTTATTAATATGAAAATTTTTTCCAAAAAAATATTGAAAAAGATTTTCATATATGATATTATTAAATCAAGTTAAAGGAAAACAGTTTCAGAAGAGAAAGGGGGGAGAAAAAATGCTAAGTAATATAGAAGGTAAATTAATAGTATCATGTCAAGCGTTAGAAGATGAACCGTTACACAGTTCATTTATAATGGGGCGTATGGCAAAAGCAGCTATGGAGGGAGGTGCAGTTGCTATACGAGCTCAAGGAGTAGAAGATATAAAAGAGATAAAGGCAGTAACTTCTCTGCCGATGATAGGGATTATAAAAAGAGAATATCAAGATTCAGAAATATATATAACTAGCTCGAAAAGAGAAATTGATGAACTTTTAGTTACAAGTTGTGAAATGATAGCATTAGATGCTACAGATCGAATTAGACCAAATGCAGAGAAATTAGAAGACCTAATAAAGTATATAAAAGAAAATAATAGATTAGTTATGGCAGATATATCTACATATGAAGAAGCTATAAAAGCTCAAGCATATGGTGCTGATTGTATATCAACAACGTTAGTAGGATATACATCATATTCTAGTAACACAGATGGACCCAATTACGATCTTATAGAAAAACTAGTTAAAGATTTAGAGATACCAGTAATAGCAGAAGGAAAGATAAATACACCACAGGATTTAGAAAATGTACTAAAGTTAGGTGTACATAGTGCAGTTGTAGGTTCCGCCATAACTAGGCCTCAACTTATAACAGAAAAATTTAATAATGTAATCACTAAGTATTCAACTTGTGAAAATAATTAATAATTAGGGGAGGAAAAGAAAAATGGGAGCATTAAACTTTCAAGTAATAGCAATCTTAGCGGTATTTGCAGTATTTATAGGTCTTATAATCGCTAAAAAATTACCAACATTAATAGCATTACCAGTATTAGGAATTATAGTAGCATTTATAGCGGGTGTACCTTTTATGAGTGCAGATCCAGAAGAACAAACAATAATGATGCATGTAATAAATGGTGGAGCATCAAGAATGGCAGGAACAATGATAGCTGCAGTATTTGGGGCAATGTTTGCTAAAGTTATATACAAGCAAGGTATATCAAATACAATAATAAGAAAAGCTGCAGAGCTTGCAGGAGACAAGCCATTATTAATATCTATAATATTAACAGCTGCAACAGCTATAATATTCTCAGCTATAGGTGGTGCAGGAGCAGTTATAATGGTATCAACAATAGTAATACCACTTATGATATCAGCAGGAATTAATCCAACAGTAGCTGCAAGTTCAGTTCTTATGGGTATAAGCTTAGGTGGACTACTAAATGTATCAAACTATCAATTCTATGTAGATACAATAGGAATGAGTATGGATACCGTAAAATCGTCATCGATGGTATTAGTAGTAGCGTCTATAGTACTTACATTAGTTTACATATTAATAAATGTTAGAAAAACAGCTGTAAGAAGTACCTGGGCAATGCCTACATCAGAATTTGGAAGTAAAATAAATGATAATGTTAGTTTCTTGGCGTTAATATCACCTCTAGTTCCAATAGTTTTAGTTTTCGTATTTAAGCTAGATGTTATAGTAACATTAATAATAGCTACAATTTATGCAATAGTTACGACTAAACCAAAACAAATAGTACAAGTTGCAACGAGCTCCTTAGTAGAAGGAATACAAGATGTTGCAGGTGTTATAGGTTTATTTATAGGGATAGGTATATTATTAAACGGAACATCTGCTAATGCTACAGTAGCTTTAATGCAACCTGTTATATCCGCAATAGTTCCAACTTCACCAATGATGTATGTAGTAGTATTCACAATACTATCGCCACTTGCATTATATAGAGGGCCACTTAATATGTATGGATTGGGATCTGGAATAGGTAATATAATGTTAGCAGCAGGTACATTATCTCCAGCTGCAGTAGGTATTGCGTTAAGATCAACAGGAATTGTACAAGGGATAGCAGATCCTACAAATTCTCAAAATGTAATAGTTGCAGATTATGCTAAATGCGATGTAAACGATATCCTTAAATCTACATTACCGTATACTATATTAATAACTGCATTAGGGCTATCATATACAGCACTTATGTTATTCTAAAAAATAAAGTGGGAGAAAATAATCTCCCACTGTTTTAAGATAAATTAGAGTTAAGTATATTAATAGTTGGCTCTAATTTATCTTAAAAGACAAGTAAATTTATAATATAAAAAGTTTTAGGGGGAATAAAAATGAGCAAAAAAGTAAGAATTGGTATAGATGTTGGTGGAACATTTACAGATGCAGTAGTAATAGATAATAAAACTTACGAAGTAATAGCTAAATCTAAAATACCTACAACACATCATAAAAAAGAAGGTGTGGCAAAAGGTATAGTACAAGTTATAAATAAGGTTTTAGAAGAAAATAATATTTCGCCAGATGATGTAGTTTTCATTGCCCATGGTACAACTCAAGCAACAAACGCTCTTTTAGAGGGAGATGTATCTAAAACAGGAATAATAGGAATGGGAAAAGGTATAGAAGGAGAAAGAGCTAAAAATGAAACTAGAGTTGGTGATATAGAATTATCTCCAGGAAAGTACTTACATACAGCGCATAGATTCATAGATTCTACAAATTTAGATGAAAATAAAATAGACAAATATATAAAAGAGTTAAAAGAAGAAGGTGCCGAAGTTATAGTTGCGTCTGAGAGTTATTCGGTTGATAATCCAGAAAATGAAATGAAAGTTATTGAAAAAGCACTTGAGAATAAAACATATGCAACTGGTGGATATGAAATATCTCAATTATATGGATTAAAAGCTAGAACTAGAACTTCTGTAGTAAATGGTGCATTAATTCCTAAAATGATGGAAACGGCAAATATGACAGAAAAATCCGTAAAAAATGCTAATATAACAAAGCCACTTATGATAATGAGATGTGATGGTGGAGTTATGAATGTTGATGAAGTAAGAAAAAGACCAATACTTACAATGTTATCAGGTTTAGCTGCAGGGGTTGCAGGAGCATTAATGTATGAAAAAGTCTCAGATGGAATATTCTTTGAAGTTGGAGGAACATCAACAGATATATCAGTGATAAAAGATGGAAAAGTTATGATAAAAAATGCACAAGTTGGTGGACATAAACTATACTTATCATCTCTGGATGTTAGAACATTAGGGATAGCTGGTGGAAGTATGGTCGTTGTTGAAAATAATAAAATAGTAGATGTAGGTCCAAGAAGTGCCCATATAGCTGATAAAAAATATGAAATATTTGCAAGTATTGATGAAGTACAAGGAGCAAAAATATCATATATAGCACCAAGACCAGAAGATAAAGCTAACTATGTAGTAGTAGATTGTAATAACAATAACAGTTTTGCACTTACACTTGCAGGGGCAGCTAATATACTTGGTTATGTTCCAAATGATGATTATGCAAGAGGAAACGATGATGCTGGTAAAGTAGCGTGGGAAGCTTTAGCTAAAGAAGTTAACTTGACTGTAGAAGAAGCGGCTAAGCAAGTAATGGATATAGCTATAACTAAAGTTAAGAAAATAGTAGACGAGCTTATACAAGAATATCAATTAAATAAAGCAATAATAAGATTAGTTGGAGGAGGAGGGTCTGCCTCTATAGTTACACCTTATTTAGCTGAAATGATGGATGTTAAGTTTAATATAGCAAAAAATGCACCATATATATCAACTATAGGTGTTGCATTAGCACTTGTTAGAGAGCAAATAGAAAGAAGTGTAATTAACCCAAGTGAAGATGATGTAAAAAAAATAAGAATGGATGTATTAGACGCAGTAGTAAAAGGTGGAGCAAATCCTGACACTGTAGAAATAGCAATAGAAATAGATTCTCAAAAAAATATATTAAGAGCAATAGCTACAGGAGCTACAGAACTTAGAACTAAAGATTTAAATTCAGAAAAGAAAACTGAAGATGAATTAAGAAGTATAGTCAGTGAAGCTACAGGAATTGATAAAAATAATACTAAGTTAGTAGCAAAAGGTGGAAGATGGAATATATTTGAAGCTAAAGCGATAAGCAAGAAATTATTTGGATTAATAAAGAGTACAAAATCTATGGTAAGAGTAATAGATGAAGAAGGTGTTATAAGACTTCAAAAGGATAATGCGAAAGTATTAGCATGTACTAAAACTGAACTATTTAAAAATTATAATGGATTCATAGAAGACTTAACTACATTTTCAGATGCAGGGGCTCAACTTCCAAAAGTATATCTATTATTTAAGCAAAAGCTTATAGATTTATCAGGAATGACAAATAAAGAGCAATTATTCTCATTAACTAACTTAGAAATAGAAATGCTAGATGAACAAGAGAATATTATGGTAGTAGCAGCAAAAGAATAAAAGGAGTATATTATGAAAAATATACCTTATTTAAATGATATAAATTTATCTTTATTAGATCTTATGGAAGATAATATCTTCCATAAGATTCCAAAATATAAAATAACTTATTATATAAATGAATCAATAAAAATAGGAAAAGAAGAAGCTAAAAAATATAGGGATAAAGACCTAAGTCAAATTTTAAAAGAAAATAGTGTAGAAGTAATAGTAAAACCCAAAAGACCTAACTCTAAGTATGTTGATCTTAGAGCAGAAATAAATTTTACAGATAAGAAAAGAGAAATAATTTTATATGAAAACTCAATAGATGAATTATATAATAGCTTAAAAAATGGAAATAGCAATATAACCAAGAAGAAAGTTATAGACATTCATTTAGCGCATGAGTTTTATCACTACTTAGAATTTAAAAGTAAAAACTTTACTAATGAAAAATTAGATAAAATAGAAAGTTTCAAATTAGGTCCATTTAAACTAAAATCAACAATAGTTAAAACTAAAGAAATAGCAGCACATGCTTTTTGTAAAGAATTATTGGGAATGAGGATTCATCCAAAAGAATTAGATTATATATACTTAATAAAAAAAGGAAAGTTAGATGAAAAAAAATTAAGAAGCAAAATAAAAGAATTAGAAAATGAATATTTAATATAATTTGAGGGGACGTAAATATGAAAATAAAATATAACGGTAAAGACATAGCAGTTATATATAATATAGATTGTGTAGTAGTTGGAGGAGGAACTGCAGGAGCAGTAGCTGCAATATCAGCTGCAAGAGAAGGTGTTTCTACTTTAGTAGTAGAAAAAAGTATAGCACTTGGGGGAACTCAAACTAATTCATTAGTCAACCCAATGATGCCTACATATGTTAAAAATTGTGAAATAAACACTATTATAAATGAAAGATTAAATACTTATGGAATTAGAACTAATGATAACCAAACTACTTGTAGTTGGTTTAATAGTGAAAAGTTAGCATTTGTACTTCAAGAATTATTAATTGAGAACAATGGAGATATATTATTTGATGCTGATTTAGTAGATGTACTTATGGAAAATAACAATATAACTCATATAATAGTTAATACATGTGAAGGATTAGTTGCTATAAAAGGAAAAAACTTTGTAGATTCAACATCAGATGCATTATTATCAAGATTATCAAAGGTAGAAGTTAGCTCTGGTAATGAGGATGGAGATAATCAAATGATGTCGTTTAGATTTGAAATGGCAAATATTGATATAAACAAACTTAGAACTTATATGAAAGAAAATAACGATACATTCTGTAATATAGAAGATAAAGACTTTTATGAAGTAGCTATGGTTAGAAATAAAGGATTTGTTCTTGAACCATTATTTGTAAAAGGATATCAAGATGGATATTTAAAAGAAGAGGATTTAAGATACTTCCAAGCCTTTACATTACCAGGAAAGCCAAGTTGTATGTCATTTAACTGTCCTCACATACCAGGAATGAACAAGACAACGAGCTCTATTATTAGGAGTAAAGCAGTTATAAAAGGGCGTGAAATGATACACAGATTAGTAAACTTTTTAGTAAATTACGTACCAGGATTTGAAAATGCTTATTTACTTAGAGAAGCAAACTACTTAGGAATAAGAGAGTCATACAGAATAAAAGGTAAGTACATATTAAGTGAAGAGGATTATTTAAAAAGAGCAAGATTTGAAGATGCTATAGCTAAAGGTGATTGGTACATAGATGTTCATTCAGTAAATAATGACCACGAATTTGAAGCTAGGTATGAAAAAGGTGAATACTACGAAATACCATATAGATCACTAGTAACAAATGAAGTTGAAAACTTAATAGTAGCAAGTAGATGTATTTCAACAACATTCTTAATGCAAGCATCTATTAGAATACAATCTACTATGAGAGATATAGCAGAAGTAGCTGGAGAGGCTTGTGCTTACTCTATAAAAAATAATGCTAAATTAAATGAAATAGACACGAAAGTATTAAAAATAACGGCTTTGGCGTAGGGGAAATAAAGCATTGCTAAAAAGCAATGCTTTAATTATTTAAAAGGAGAATTAATATGAATAATATAAAAAATGTACATGTATTAAATCACACACATTGGGATAGAGAATGGTATGAAACTTTTGAAGAGTTTAGACTAAAACTTAGAGATGGCCTTAGATATGTAAATAAACTTATAGATGAAGAAAAAATAGACAAGTTTTTCTTAGATGGTCAAACTGTAGCATTAGATGATTATAAAGAAGTTGTAAGCAGTGAAGAGTATGAAAAAATAGCAAAGCTTATAAAGAATGGGAAAATAGAAATAGGACCATGGTATGTTTTAGCAGATGAATTTTTAATAAGTGGAGAATCGATAATTAAAAACTTAGAACTAGGAATAGATATATCAAAAGAGCTAGGATCGAAATATGATATAGGATATTTACCAGATACATTTGGCCATATATCGCAAATGCCACAGATACTAAAATCATTTGATATAAATAATGCAATAGTTTGGAGAGGTGCTATATCAGATAGTTTTGAAAATAATTGGATATCACCAGATGGGTCAAAAGTTTTAACATTTGTACTTCCTTTATTTGGAGGATACTACCAAACATATCTTAAAGCAGATGACTATGTTGAAAAGTTTGAAGAATATATGGAAGACAATAGACCATACTTAAAAAATGAAAATTTATTAGTTATGAATGGAGCAGACCATACATACACAAGTGATAATTTAAAAGTAAGACTTAACGATATAGGTAAAAAGCATGATAAATTAAATATAGTGCAGTCTGTTATGAGTGACTATGTAAAAGAGTTTAAAGGATATGAACCAGAAAATAACTTATATGGTGAACAAAGAGATCCTAGAAAAATATTTGTATTACCAGGAGTGTACTCAACTAGAATGTACTTAAAAGAAGGTAATCAAAGATGTGAAGATGAAGCAGTAAATGTTATGGAAACAGTAAATGTTTGGAGCAATAACAAAACGGATTCAAAAGAGTTTATGAAATATATATGGAAAACAATAGTTAAAAATCATGCACATGATAGTATATGTGGATGCTCAATAGATGAAGTTCATGATGAAATGGAAACTCGATATAAAAAAGTTTTACAAGCTATAAATCAATTTGCAAAGCTTACATTAGATAAAGAATATAATTTTGAATTTATAAATCAAAATGTTTTAAATGATAAACTATATATAGTAAACAACAATCCATTTAAGGATAGTTACAAAGTTAAAACTTCTATACTAATAAATAAAGATATGGATAAAGGAAGCATAAAACTATTAAATGGTGAAGAAGAAGTAAATATAGATATAATAAATAAAGAGTTAAGAGAAGAATTATTAAGAGAAATAACAAAAGAACCATTCTATGCAGAATACTATATATATGATATAGAATTTATGATGGAATTTGATGGATTTGAAACTAAAAAGCTAGATATAGTTTTAGCTAAAGAGAGTGTAGATATATTACAAAACAACGAAGAGAATTACATAGAAAATGAATATTATAAAGTAAGTGTAAATGATAATTCACTTACAATATTAGATAAGACTTCAGGTGAAGAGTATGATAATATGCATAAAATAGTTTCTACTCTAGATGCAGGAGACACATACAATTATTCACCACCAGTAAATGACTGTTTATCAAAAGCTACTATAAAATCTATAAATAAAACTAAAAAAGGAAATAGCTTTGAAAGTATAACTATAAATTATGAAATAGAGACTCCTAAAGAGTTGAACAAACAAAGAACTGGACCAAGTGAAGAATTAGTAAAATCATACATAGAAGCTACTATAACACTAAGAAATAATTCTAAATTAATAGAGTTTGATAGTGAAATAAACAATAATGCTAAAGATCAAAAGCTTAAGGTAGCATTTAATGTAGATAAATGTGATAAAACATATGGTGATACAGCATTTGATATTATAGAAAGAAAAACACTAAGAGATAGAATATTTGATGTAGATAAAAATAAAGAATTAGAATCAAATGAATATCCTACATTGTCAACAGTAATAGCAAATGATTTACAATTAGTACATAGGGGAATGCAAGAGTACCAAGTTGAAAAAATAGAAGATAAAGACTATGTAATGCTAACAGCACTTAGATGCGTAGGAGATTTATCAAGAAGAGACTTAAGAACAAGAGGAGCAGGAGCAGGTCCAGGATACAAAACTCCTGGGGCTCAATGTATAGGAACATATAAGTTTTCTTATGGATTAGTAATAGGGGAAGAAAACTTTAATATGAATCACTCAAAACATATTAGAAATAGAGTATTAGTAGCTCAATCTTATATAAACAAAGATAATAAAAAGTTATTCAGTATAAATAATAAAGATATAGCATTTTCTTCTGTGACACAAAACCAAGATGATAGCTTTGAGATAAGAGTATTTAATTATAAAGAAGAATCTCAAAATATGGCTATAGCCCTAGGAATAGATGCCAAAAGTGCTCAGCTTATAAATTTATCAAAAAAAAGTATAAAAGACTTAGATATAATAAATAACAACATTACTATAGATGTAGAACCTAAAAAAATTGCAACAATAAGAATAAAATACTAGTGGAGAATTAAATATGAAAAAATATATATGTATAGATGTAGGTGGGACCTCTATAAAATATGGAGTTATAAGTGAACAAGGTAACATAATAACTCAAAACAAAGTAGACACTGAAGCTAAAAAAGGTGGAAATACTGTAATAAATAAAATTAAAGATATAGTTTTTGGATATATAAATAACTATGAACTTCAAAATATACAAGGTGTATGTGTATCAACTGCAGGAATGGTAGACCCAAAAGAAGGCAAAATCCTTTATGCATCAGAGCTTATACCAGATTATACAGGAACAGAAATAAAAAAAGAAATAGAACAAGAATTCAAACTTCCTTGTGAAGTTGAAAATGATGTTAATTGTGCAGGCCTTGGTGAAATGTGGTTAGGTGCTGGTAAAGAATCAACATCTAGTATATGTATGACAATAGGTACAGGAATTGGAGGATGTGTAATAATTGATAATAAATTATTACATGGATTTACTAACAGTGCAGGGGAATTAGGCTATATGAAGGTAGAAGGAAATGACATACAAGATGTAGCAGCAACTAGTGCACTAGTTGATAAAGTTAGAAAAATTAAAAATGATGATTCTATAGATGGAGTAAAAGTATTTGAACTTGCAAAGTCAGGAGATAAAGAGTGTATAGATGCAATAGATAATTTAGTCGAGAAATTATCTATTGCAATAGCAAATGCAGTGTATATTTTAAATCCACAAGTAGTAATACTAGGTGGGGGTATAATAGCACAAGAAGATTATTTATATCATAGAATATGTAATGCAGTTAAGCGAAATTTATTGCCGCATATATATGAAAATACACAAATAAAGTTTGCTAAAAATCAAAATAATGCAGGTATGTTAGGAGCATTATATAATTTTATACAAAAGCATAATTAAGGGGGAACTATGAAAAAAATAATATATATACCACTAGATGAAAGACCATGTAACTTATTGTATCCTCAGTATATGAGTGAAGTAAGAGATGATATAAAACTAATAGCTCCAGGATACGATATATTAGGAGATAAAAAAAATAGTGCAGATATAAATAAAATATGGGAATTTATATATGAAAATATTGAAGACACAGATATATTAGTTATGTCTATGGAAATGGTAATGTATGGAGGATTGTTGCCTTCTAGAATACATTATTTAAATGAAGACCATAAAGAAAATATATTAAATAAAATAAAAAAATTAAAACAAATAAATAAAAATCTTAAGATATACGCATCAAACTTAATAATGAGAACACCAAAATATAACTCATCAGATGAAGAACCTGATTATTATGAAAACTATGGTGAAAGAATATTTAAAAGAGCGTATTTAAAAGATAAAAAAGAAAGAACTGGATTAAATAATGAAGAAGAACAATTGTTAAATAATATATGTTTAGAGTTACCTAAAGAACATATCGATGACTATGAAAATAGAAGAAGATTTAATATAAATATAAATAAAGATATAATAAATATGGTAAAATGTAGTCATATAGACTTTTTATCTATACCACAAGATGATAGTGCCGAATTTGGGTATACAGCAATAGACCAAAGTACAATATATAAACACATAAGAGAAAATAGACTACAAAGAAAAGTAAATATGTATCCTGGAGCTGATGAAGTAGGAGCATCATTAGTTGCAAGAGCTATAAATGACATAGAAAATAGAAAACCTAAAATTTATCCATTATATAGTTCAACATTAGGACCTACATTAATACCTTTATATGAAGATAGAATAATGAATGAAAGTTTAAAATCACATATAATGGTAACAGGAAGTGAAATAACTAACAATGAAGAAGAAGCAGATATAATACTTGCTATAAATAGTCCGGGAAAAATAATGCAAGAATCTTGGGATCAATTTGACAAGGACATAACATATACAAGTTTTAGGAATTTACTTTGCTTCGTAGAACAAATACAAAACTACATAAATAAAGGTAAAAAAGTAATAATATGTGATAGTGCATTTGCAAATGGTGGAGATTTAGAATTAATAACTCTACTAGATGAATTTGATGTATTAGACAAGCTTATGTCTTATAAAGGATGGAATACAAACTGTAATAGTTTAGGAACTACATTAGCTCAAGGTATAATATGCTTAGGGTGCAATATAAATGAAGATATAGTTAAGAAAAATCTTATATATCATATATTAGAAGATGCACTTTACCAACCTATAGTTAGAATGGATATAACTCATAATATACTTGATGAATTTAATGCAAATTACTTTGATCTAAATAACAAAGAAAAAGAAATAAACGAAATAATGAACGAAAAATTAAAATTAGCTTATAATGAATACATATTAAATACATTTAAAGAAGTAAAAGATATAGAAATAAGTACTTTTTCTCCTTGGAGAAGAATGTTTGAGATTGGTATAGATTTAAAAGTTAAGTTTTAAAATACTTAATGTTGGTGATAAAAAATGAAAATATTAGACAAATTAAATAATCCTGAGATTAAATTGACAAAATCTCAGGAGAGTTTAACAAAGTATATGAAAGAAAATATAGAAGATGTTGCGTATAAATCAATATCAGAAATAGCAAAAGAAAATGGTGTTGGAGATGCAACAATTACTAGATTTGTAAAAAGGTTTGGATTTAATTCTTTTCAAGAATTCAAACTTACAATAGCAAAAGAAACTTATGGTGAAAGAGAAGAAAATATAATAAATCCAAGTATAACACAAGAGGATGGAATAAATGAAGTAGCCTCTAAATTAGTTAAATCAAGTGTTGAAGTTTTAGAAAATAACTTGAAAATTTTAGATACAAATAAAATTAACTATTGTATAGATAAAATACTAAATGCTAATAAAGTATACTTTATAGGTATTGGATACTCTGGAAATATAGCAATGGAAGCTAGTTATAAATTTATGAGAATAGGACTAAATTGTAATGGACTTGCCGATGGACATACTATGATTATGCTATCATCAATTATGAATAAAGATGATTTGGTAATATCTATATCTCATACAGGAGATACAAAAGAGATTATAACAGCTAGTAAACTAGCTAAAGAAAATAATGTAACTGTAATAGGAATAACAAGCAATGAAAAATCAGAATTAAATGAAATATCTGATGTAGTTATTCCATATACTTCAAATGAAAGTTTATTTGAAACAGGATCATTATCAACAAAAACTGCACAAATGTTTTTATTAGATTTAATTTATACTCAAGTAGTTAAATCTAGATTTAGTGAATCTGTTGATAAAAAATTAAAAACAACCAGAGCAATTAAATCATCTATATAAGGTTAATGAGGTATAAACGTTGAATCATGTACAGAAGATAAAGCAGTTTAAATGGAATATGGAGAAAACACTATAATACAGAAAAATAAATATAATGCCGCACTAATTTTTAGTGCGGCATTATATTTGTTATGTGTCATAGCTATTTACACTGTCTGTAATTATATTAATCAAAGGTATTGAAATATCTTTTATAGATTTATAGAACGTATTTATATTTTCTTCTAAAGATTTTATCCTAGATAGAACAAGCTCTTTACTTACAACATCATCACGCAGAGACGAAATAAGTTCTATATCTATAATAAGAGATATGATACTACTAATATTTTTGATGCAATCTATAAACAGTATAATTAAGTTATAGATTAAGTTCTTATCCTCATACTCTACAACAAATATTATCTGGGATACTAGTTTATTATAAAGTCTTATTAGATAATAAAACTTTTGTGTAAGAGCTAGATAGTCATATCTTCTAGGTAAATTTGTTTGAGATTGTATATTTTGTAGATGGTTTACTAAAATGTCCAATGTTTTTCTTTGATTTTTAGGTGAATTATGCAAGTTTTCTGATTCAATTAGTGAGTAGATATCTTCGAAAAATTTCTCCCAGTCTAAGAGCCTGTGTTTGGTATAGTATTGATAGATATTACTATAACTTGTATGTAAGTTATAGTTTATGCTATTTAAATCCTCTATAAATGCCATAGAAATTTTATTTAAATATATTAACCATCAACTTGTACTCTTTTTACGGCAAGAAATTTGTCTAGAATAGCAATCACTGCATGCATCTAACTCATAATTTATTATTTTGATAGATAAGTCGCATAAGCACTTAATATTATTTTCTAAATCATTGATTTCACTTATTAGATTACAAATTAGACATTTTATATAATTGTTATAAACACAGCAAGAACAAGTGTCATATTTTATTATTAATAATAGATAATGTACTATAGTTATGATAGTGCTTAAGATAACTGTAAATATACATAAAAGTTCTTCTGAGATTGAATGATAGCAGATATCTATAATTAAAGGTGATAGTCTGTTATATAGTATATCTAATATACGCAATAATCGGTCTAATTGTACAGCATATGAATATCTATTTGGGCATTGTTCGTCTAGAAGTATAAGTATTTGAGATTTGAGCATTACTATAGATCCACACTTTTTGTTTAGTAATTTATATTTTATATCCTCAAACGATTCAGAATCAAAAGGTGGGTCTAATGATTGAGTGATTATACAATGTAGTGAATCAGAAATATTAAGTAGTTGATTAATTACATCTGTATTCTTGCCTATATTACCCCCCATTTTTATAATCCTCCTATATATTTTAAAAAGACTAATATAAATATATGTATATTAGTCTTTTAAGTTGCATACATTATCTAATTTAATGAATTATTATTTACAGACTCAGGCTGACATGATTTAATAGTTTTAATATACCACTCTAAAGATTTTGAAGAATCTTTTTCTGTACCGATACCATCCTTATACATAGTGGCAACTTTTATTTGAGCATTTATACTACCTAAATCAGCAAGTTCTCTATAAATTTCAAAGGCTTTAGCATAGTCACACTCACCATTAATACCAGTATAGTAATTGTCTGCGAGTATCATTTTTTCGTTATGGATATCGATAGTAGGGATAGATTTTATTTGTTTATCAAATTCACTTTCAACAGGAAATGTTTCTGGTATAGTATCTTCAGATTGAGATATATTGTCATTAGTTTTATTGTGTGTTAGTGTTTTTTCTTGGTTAAAAAACATAGATATTAGAGTATAACTAGCTAGTGAGTATCCACAATCAACTAAGTGAGTTAAATACTTCTTAGCTTTTTTTAAATCTTTTTTTTCTTCTATCTCTATATAAATCATAGCTAAGTTAAACATAGAAGTTAGATTTTTATTATTCATAGCTTCCTCGAAGTATTCTATACTTTTGTTTAAATCATAGAAATTGCTGCTACTATTAGAATATATAATACCCAACATATTTTGGGCTTCACTCAGCCCAAATTTAGAGGATTTTAAATATAAATCGTGGGCTACTTCTATATTTTTTTCTACACCAATACCGTAGTAATATGAGTTTGCCAAATCAAAGGTCTTTATACATTCTAATGCTGATAAATTTTCGCTATTTATAAAACTCAAGTAGATTCCCCCTATTTGAATCAATTTAGTACAACTACATTTATAATAAATCTATTTGATTAGAGAAAAGACATAGTATACACTTGTAGTAACTATAATATGGATTTAATTTTAAGTTTTCTTTTAATACGTAGTAATATTGCATAGCAGCCATTAAATTAATAAGCATTCTACTTATTTCACATAAATATTCTCCATAATATTTATCATCATTAGGACAATCTTTTACAAAACTATAATACTTTGCTTTTAGTTCATCTAATTTACATATTAATCTTTCAATCTCAGCATTAAAGTCTACAAAGTTACTACTTTCAAGTTCTAAATCTTTTTGAATAATATCTAAAAGTATATATATTTTGTCTGATAAATCATTTAAAAATTCACAATAATTGTCTTCACAACAAAATTCTAATATATTTATATTATAAACATTTAATATTATATATGCCCAGTTGGGGATTACAAATCCACCACCGATATTAGTCACACATTGACCTGGAGTGTTGGCTACAATCAAAGGTGTAAATCCTGTTATTGGGTCTATTTTACTATCTCCACCAGGTACTTTAATAGTATATTGATAGCCCTGTGGTTTAATAAATTTTATATAGTAGTTTCCTACATCAATATTATTAAATATATAGTACCCTGGTTGTAAGGAAGCATTATTAGTTGTTATAGTATCTTTTACTAAATTAAAATTCTCATCATATAACTCTATTATGACTCCATTTAGACCTTCATCGGTATTATCAAATTTGCCATTTAAGTTTTTATCTAAAAAGGCAAATCCTTCTATGCAAACTTTGATTGGACCTACATTTAGTATTTCAACACCGACCTTTTCAGGTTCTACAGGAGTTAAATATTTAAGGTTGTTATTCAAATCAAGGTATGAACCTTTGATTGCAAAACTATTCCAGGCAACTTCTCCCAAATTAACACCTACAGGTGCTATACACTTTACAGAAACAATTATAGATGAATTTGGCTTTAATACGTTATTTAAAGTGGTAACTTTAAAGGATTTAGTATTAACTATTGGATTAGGTGGTAGTTGTGTCCAATCATTTACAGTACCTATAGTATCATTACCAAAATTAGTGGCGGAAAATCTCACGGGATCATAACTTTGGGAATATTCTACCTTTAAATCTACAATTTGACTTGAGTCTGATAAAGTAGCTGATATGTCTTTTACTGAATATATAGCAAAATCAGAGTCTCTCGGGCTATTAGTAAGTATCACCCCAGTATCACCTACATGAGGTAGAATATCTACTATTTCTATTGAAGTAATATCAACATTACCTATATTAGTAATTTCAAGTTTATACTCTACAATACCACCTTCATAGGTTTTTCCCTTATTAGGTTCTTCAGTAAAAACTGAATCAAGCTCACCTTTTACTTTTTTGTCAGATTTTAACCCTGCAAATAGTAATGCATTTAAATTAACTGTATTACTTATTGCTAAATTTTCATTAGTTATATTATCCTTATCTAAATCGTTGGTATCTAGTAGACCACCTGGAGCATAACCATATGGTCCAGAATTACCTAAGTATGAATTATTTGGTATAGGACCGAGAGCACCAACATTTACAGATGCTTCAAAGTCAACGTAAAAAACTCCTCTTTGCTGTATTGAAAAATTATCTAACTCATATCGAACTAAAGTTTTGTTGGTATTATTATAATTTGGGATTACTTGTTTTGTAACAAGAGGAAAACCAGGATTATTAGAAGTTATAGTGGTACCACTAAAATAGTCATAATATGAATAAAATTCATTACCTACGTATGTTAAATTTTCATCTAATATATCTATTATCCTAGGGTTATTTATTTGTGATCTATTAGCAGGAACGGTAAGTCTATATTTTACTATATTTCCTGGTATTACTGCTTGATTAGTAAGTCGTGATTTTGAAATATTAAGATAGGAAAGATTATTAACTTGAGTATTAACAGTACTTTCTTTAGTTTGGCGAATAGGACCTTCATCATATTCTAGAGTGACTTTGTTGACTATTAAATTGGTTGGGTTAGTTGAAATAACCTCACCATCGACGATGAAAGATACATCTTGAGTGGCACCTACTGGAAGGTTACCTATGTTGTATTTTATTTTGGTTATTTTAACTATATCTGGTAAAGTCACAATCTGTGAACTATTAGTATTGAATATTCCAAGAGGAATAAATGGTCCACTGTTATTAACTTGATATTCAATAGTGTAACTTTCAGGTATTGAAGTTTCTATAGGTGCTATCCAAAACTCTGGAGTTCTTATTCTTGTTGGTTTTATTTCTTGTGGAATCTCATC
>NZ_JBOFYU010000015.1:0-6196 GCF_051654825.1 Clostridium sp. | reverse complement strand
GCGTAGAGGAAACACTCCTTTCCATTCCGAACAGGACAGTTAAGCTCTACAGCGTCAATGGTACTGCATGGGAGACTGTGTGGGAGAGTAGAACGTCGCCAGGTTACAATAAGAGTCGAATTACGGCTCTTATTTTTTTATATTTTTATAATTAATATAGTGAATTTTAATTTGTAACAGTAAGCGTAAAAGATACCATAGATATTTTTAATATACTTAAATATAAATTTTTATCTATAAAAACCTAAGCAATACATTAGTGTATTGCTTAGGTTTTTCTTTTTTTTATGAAGTATTATCATATAAATGTTAGTAAATTTAATAATTTATTAAAAAAATATTCATAGATTTAAAAAGTATGAAATATATATTTATAGAAATATGTAAAACTAATTATATAAGGGGGATAAAAATGAAAGGTAGTAAAATGAAAGTTTTAGCAAGGATTTTAGTAGGGTTTATGGCTGTCTCTTGGATTCCAAGTATATCTTATGCAAAAACATTTGAAACGCCAATTGATGCTGTTAAAGCTTTGTCGGAGGAAAGTCGTTCACGTATTGATAAAATTGAAGTAGAAGGTTCATTTGTTATTGATCCAGCTATTTTAAGTGAACCTAATGAAATTGTTAAGGTTATTGTTGAACTAAAAGAACCTTCAATGGCTGAAGTAGTTGATATTGAAAGAGAAAGTAGAAGTATTAATAAAGATGAAAAAAATATAGTTCATAAGGAAGTAATAGATAAAGAGCACAATACTTTTAAAGAAAAAATAAATAAATTTTCAAAAGAAAAAAAGATAAATGAAGAGAGTGAAATGAAAATATTAGATGAGTATTATTACACATTTAATGGTATATCAATGGAAATTCCAAAGTCAGAAGTAGAAACATTACTTGAAACTGGGGTAGTAAAGCGTATTTGGAATGATGAAATTGTCCAAGCTCCCCAACCAGTGGAAATAGAAGAATCAGAAAAAACAGAAGGACTACCAGCTCCATTGCCTTATATTGGGGTTGATAAATTACATGGAGAAGGTGTAAATGGAGAGGGAATTAAAGTTGCTGTCCTTGATACAGGAATAGATTATAATCATCCAGATTTAAAAGATAGTTATAAGGGTGGATATGATTTTGTTGATAATGATGATGATCCAATGGAAACAACTTATCAAGATTGGTTAAATTCAGGGGCTTTTGAATCTAATTATGGGGGTTATTATTATACTACTCATGGTACTCATGTATCAGGAACAATAGCGGCTAATCCGAAGAATGATACAGAATATGCAATGACTGGAGTAGCACCAAATGTAGATTTATATGTATATCGTGTTTTAGGGCCTTATGGTAGAGGCGATACTTCTAATATTATTTCAGCTATTGAGTATTCTGTAGAGCAAGGTATGGATGTTATTAATTTATCCTTAGGTAGCTCTTATAATACAGCACTTGATGTTGCTGCCATAGCAATTAATAATGCAGCAAGGCTTGGAGTAATACCATGTGTAGCAGCAGGTAATTCAGGTGAAGGAGTTGGAACTTTAGGTACACCTGGAACATCACCTCTTGCTATTACTGTTGGTGCAAGTACAATGCCAACTGATGTGCCAACTACAGAGCTTAAGTTAGGTGAAGTTAATGTTAATGCAAGTTTATTAGCAAGTAATTTTGGTGATGATGAAAAGAAGATTGGAAATAAGAATTATGAATTAGTTGATGTTGGAATAGGGGATCCATATCAAGTAATTAACAAAGATTTAAGTGGAAAAGTTGCAATTGCTAAGCGTAGTTATTTAAATTTAAATATGATAATAAATGGTGCGCAAATTGCAGGTGCAGAAGCTATTATTATATATAATAATGAAGATGGTGAAATTCCTTATTTCTTAGGTGAGGATGCAAACTATATACCTACATTCACTTTAACAAAGGTTGATGGTGAAGCTGTACTTTCTGAATTAAATAAGGCACCATCTGAGACTTTATTTATCGATGAATTAACTGAAAATATTTATCCAGGTGACTATTTAGCATCTTTTAGTTCACGTGGACCAGTTTTAGATAATTATGATATTAAGCCAGATGTTGTAGCACCAGGTGTAAATATTGTATCTACTTATCCAGGATTTATGAATTCTCGTTATGATGATGAGGTTGATTACACTAAAGCATATTATTCAAGTAATGGTACATCAATGGCAACACCACATGTAGCAGGAATTGCAGCTCTAATTTTACAAGCTAATCCAGAATATGATGTAGATGATGTAAAAGCAGCTTTAGCTAATACTGCAGAACCATTAGCTGAAGAATATAATGTGTTTGAATCTGGTGCCGGACGTGTTAATGCATATGAAGCTGTTCATGCTGATAACTTAGTTCAAGTTATGGATAAAGTAGATAGTGTTAATGTTGATGGAGAAATTGTTCAAATAGATAATATAGCTCCTTCACTTAGATTTGGACAAATCTATGAGTCTTTAAATGATGAAGTTAAAACATTAGAAGTTAAAATTTCTAACTTTAGTGATAAAGATGAGGTATATAATGTATCAGTAGAGTTTTTAACTATTTTAAATAGTGCTGGTGTTACATTAGATCCAACTAAAAATGGAGTTACTCTTGATATTGCTGATACAGTAACTGTAGCTGCAAACCAAGTAGCATCTTTAAATGCAACTATTAATATACCAACTATTGCAGCTCAAGGGATTTATCAAGGATATGTTTATTTTACAAACTCAGAAAATAGTAATGAAATGTTTAAAGTTCCATTTGCTGTTAGACATTCAGAAAAAGGTTTTGATTATGTAAAAACTAGTCGTTTTGCGGCAACAAATGATCAAGATGGAATACATTCTAACTCATCATCAAAAGTATCAGCTATTTTTAAATTAAATAGTCCAATGAAAACAATGGATATAGTTTTAAGCGAACTAGAAAGCGGAAAACCACTTGGGTTTATTGCAATACTTGATGCCACTAATGCTGCTTTTGATGTAGAGTACACCTTAAATGGATTCTTTAATGGATATTATCTACCAATATTAAGTAGTGATAAGCTTGGTCAATCTACTTTAGTTCCTGAAGGAGAATATAAAGTTTCCTTTGTAGTAACAGGTATAGATGGAGAGGTTTATGAAGTATCTTATCCATTAATTATAGATAATAAAAAGCCAGTTATAACATTTGACGAAAATAGCAATCCAGGTTTATATGAAGTTTCAGAAGAAGATTTAACAGTAGAAACAGATAGTAATGGTGTTGAATATAAAGCGTTATGGTTCCATGGAAATATGTATGATTCTACTATTGAGCGTTTATTAGAGCTTGGTTATGACACAGATTGTAGAGGTGTTGATATTGATCAATCTTACAACACATTAAGTATACAAAAGAACTATAATTACATTAAAGAAATAGTTAAGCCAGATAAAAATGGTGATTTTAAATTTAGTGTACGAATGGATGAACTAAAGGATACACCAGTAAATACCAAGGTATCTTACTATGACTATGCAACAGCAGGAAATTTAGTTCCAGAAGTAATGTTTGTTGCAAGGGAAGATCAAGCTTATACTAATGTAACTTATAATAAAGAGAGTGTTAAGCTTGGTGAATCATTAACATCAACAGTTAGTATTAACAATGCAAAGGATTTTGTTAAGGGATCATTTAAACTTGATATTAAAAGTCAAAATTATGAATACAATGTGAAATTAAGTGAATCATTCTTAAAGGCAGTAGAAGAAGCTGGTGGAACAGCAAGACTTGAGAAGCCTTCATCTTACTGGACTGTGTACGATGTAATAGTAGAAGGAGCTTCTTTAACAGGTGATCTAGATGTATTAGAGATAGACGCGAAGGTTATTTCAGATAAATATTGGGATGGTAAAGTTTCTTTTGTTGGAGATAGTGATATCAGTTACGTAAATTCACTTGGTAGGAATGAAACACTAAAAAACTATTCAAAGGGATTTGATTTAATTTCAAAAACATCTATGTTAATGGTTGATATATCTCGAGGAGAAGCATTAACATATGATTATGAAAGAGCAGGGGCAAGAGCATGGTTAGTAGATAAGTCTGGTAAAGAATATAATGCAACAAGAATAAACTATAGTGGAATGGCACAAATTGAAAATATACCAGCAGAAGAAGAGTATACTTTATATGTTGATATACCAGGACATTTCTTATATTCAACGCCAATTTCAATGTGTGAAAAAAATGCAAATGGAGAAAAAGTAGGTATATATAAAATGTGGTTCCCAGATAAAATTTTAGCTGGAGATATAAATAGAGATGATGTTATAGATATAAATGATGCTTTATACATTGTTGATAACTATTTAAGTAAAAATAGGGAAGCTGATATTAACTATGATAATATTATAAACAATTTTGATATATGGTACGTAATTAATAATTATGGTATCAAAAACCCAACAGCAGAGACTGCACCAGAACCAATATTTGAAAATGATGGTATAGTTCTTGATGATATAATTGAAGATCTTGGTGATGAAGTTTCAAACTTAAGACTTAAGTTATTAATTGATAAAGTAAATGGGCTTGATGAAAAAATTTATACTGAGGAAAGTTGGAAAAATGTTAAGAGTGCTTTAGATAATGCTATAACGGTTAATGAAAATAAAGAATCAACTCAAGAAAATATTAATGCAGCTAGAGCATCATTACAAGAATCAGTAGATTTATTAGTTAAGCTTGATATTGTAGTGGCAAAGCCATCTAACTTTAAGGCAAATCCTTCATCAACAACAATGGATTTAAGCTGGAGTGAACCAATTAGTATTGTAGGATTACAAGAATATATAATATATAAAGATGGTAAAGAAATTTTAAGAGTTCCAGTTGGAAGTAATAAAACTACTATTGAAGGGTTAAAAGTAAATACTATATATGGATTTAAAATAGTTGCTCAATTTAGCAATGGAGAAAAATCCAAACCTTTATCAATTAACGCTAGGACAACAAAATAATATGATATACTTTTAAGTATATATATGTTATAGATTTTAAAATAAGGTATTACTAAATGTAATACCTTATTTTTAATTTTATTATAGTATTAAAAATACTTACTTTAATGGAATGGAGGAATATTTATGATAAAAGGATTTAATATAGAAGAATTAGATGATGTAATGAAAATTTGGCTTGATACTAATATAGATGCTCATAAATTTATAGAAGAAGAGTATTGGATTAAAAATTTTGAAATGGTTAAAGAAATGATACCAAATGCTGATATTTATGTTTTTTATGATGAGGGAATTATAAAAGGGTTTATAGGTATTGTTGAAGAAAGTTACATAGCAGGACTTTTTGTAATGAAATTATACCAAGGGAAAGGAATAGGAAAAAAATTAATAGACTATTGCAAGGAAAAATATAAGTGTCTTTCTCTTGATGTTTATGAAAAGAATAAAGAAGCTGTAAATTTTTATAGTAACAATAATTTTAAGGTAGTAGAGAAAAAGATTAATGAAGAAACAAGAGAAGTTGAATATAATATGATTTTTGATAATAAATAATTTAAAGGTGATATAAATAAAAGTAAAAGAAATATTCTCTCAATATATCAGTAATTTAAAGTTAAAAAACTGATATATTGAGAGATTTTTTTAAAAAATATATAAATATAGAGTAAATAAGAAAAAGAGAGTTGCTTTTTTATATGGCAGGAGTTTTATTTTATAACAAGAAAATACGAAATATAAACAAACAAATATGAATATAGTTCGTGAAAATAACATTATTTACATTTATTAAGCATATTGAAAAAGAAAACTAAACCTAGTGTATCAATGTATGATAATAAGAGGAAAAAGGAATAAATAGTAGCAATAATAGAATAAATATTTAAAATTAGATAGAATTATTAAAACTAAATTACTATACGTGATATTATAAGTCTCGTTCCAGTGAGGAACAAACAAAAACCACTAAATAAGACAAGCTTTCGACAGAAAAAACTTTTTAAAAAAGTTGTTGACAAGAAAGAATGTCGGTGGTAAGATAATGAAGTCGCTTAAGGGCGATGAGGAAAAACAAAATGAAATAAACGAGCAAAACAAGTAGTTATGCACTTTAAGACATTTTGATTGGTCTTTGAAAATTGAACAGAATAAAAGTTAAGTAATAACCAGCAATTCTTTTGAGAGTCTTAAAAA
>NZ_JBOFYU010000014.1:0-17226 GCF_051654825.1 Clostridium sp. | reverse complement strand
TAATAACAAATGTTTCACATGATTTAAGAACTCCATTAACTTCAATTATTGGATATTTAAATATTGTTGATAATGATAGATATAGAGATGAAGTAGAACTTAGATATTATGTAGAAATAGCTTATGAAAAAGCTAAGGTGTTAGATGTTCTTATAAATGATTTATTTGAGCTAACAAAAATGAGGAATAAGGGAGTTACCATTAATAAACATAGAGTAGATATAGTGGAGTTATTAGGGCAATTGATTGCATCTTATAAAATTCAATTAGATAATGTAAATATGGTAGGAAGAACCTTCTTTTCTAACGAGAAGTTTATAATAAATGGAGATGGATCACAGCTAGTAAGGGTATTTGAAAATTTAATATCAAATGCAATGAGATATGGATGTGATAGTAAGTATATAGATATTATTACAGAAGTAAATGAGCAGTGGGGAAGGGTTATAATAAAAAATTATGGTGAGCCAATTCCTGAAATCGATATTCCGCATATATTTGATAGATTTTATAAAGTAGATAAATCTAGAACATCTGAAAAAAGGGGAAGTGGGTTAGGGCTAGCAATAGCAAAGGGAATTATAGAAATGCATGAAGGAATGATATCAGTAGAAAGCAATTACGAAGGAACATCATTTATAATTACATTACCATTACAAAATAATTAACTCTAAATAATTGTTATCAAAAATGTAAGATTTATGTTAGTAAAATAATATGAAAACTTTGGTATAATAGATAGAATAAGATTAAAATAATTATTTGTAATAAAAGGTAGGTATGGAGTTGAAGTATTTTGAAAGCTTACACCATAATGATATATTTTTAAAATCTCCGAGTGAATTTGATAAATATACTAATAAGGAAATTTTAAAGTATGCTCTTGGTGCTAACTTATATATGAATGGACTAAAGGATTTTTATAATGGAATAATTACTGGAAGGTTTAATGATATTGTATCTATTTCTATTTGTTTCGAGGATGCTACTAAAGATAGTGAACTTGGGATATGTGAAGACAATGTTCTTCATATGTTAGATAAGTTGGACAAGTACTTAGAAACACATAATAAAAGAGATTTTAATGTTCCTCTTATTTTTATAAGAGTAAGAAATTATAATCAATTTACTAGTTTTACAGAAAGGCTAAGTAAAAATCAAATGAAGCATATTGCAGGTTTTATTTTTCCTAAGTTTAATTGCAGTAATGGAAATTTATATTTAGATTATGTTTTAAAGCTTAGAGAAAAGTTTAATGATGTTTTATATGCAATGCCTATAATTGAGACAAAGGAAGTAATATACAAGGAAACTAGGATTGAAGAGTTAATTAACATAAAGAAAATTATAGATAGCTATAAAGATATTATTTTAAATGTAAGAGTTGGAGGAACGGATTTTTCATCTAATTTTGGATTAAGAAGATCTAAGGAGTTCGTAGTTTATGATATTAAGGTTGTTTGTGAATGTTTAATAGATATTGTAAATATGTTTTCAAGAGAAGGATCTGAATATGTTATATCTGCACCAGTTTGGGAGTATTTTTCTGAAGACTATAATTCAATAGAAATTAAGGGGTTAATTAGAGAAATAAAAGCAGATAAGGAAAATGGATTCTTTGGCAAAACAGTAATTCATCCAACCCAAGCAAAATACGTTAATGCTATATATTCTGTTACTTATGAAGAATATATAGATGCTATGGAAATTATAAAGGGATCTGATGATAATGGTGTCTTTAAGGGCTACGGTGGAAATAAGATGAATGAAGTAAAACCACATTTAAATTGGGCAAAGAAAATTTTAAGTAGAGCTAATGTTTATGGTGTTTTAAAAGAGGGAATTAAGGTAGAGGATATTTACCTATATAATTCATCAGAGCATATTAAAAATAAAGAAGCCTTATTAGTGTAAGGAGATTGAGGATTTAAATGAGTATTGATATAGAAATAAAAGAAAATATTTATAAGTTAGATTTAAATGATTTAATTTGTGTAGGAAATAGAATAAATAATAGTAAGAGAAACTTCTTATTTATAAGTAAGGTGTTAGGAAAACATATAGAAGTAAAGCCTTCTGTATGTAAGGATGCAGGGAGGCTTTTAGCTGATTTATATTATAAAAACAATAAAGAAAAAGATGAAAAGATTTGTGTTTTAGGCTTTGCAGAAACAGCAACAGGTCTTGGAATGGCAGTAGCAGCTGGAATAAAGGGAAGCTATTACTTAACAACTACAAGAGAAGATATTACAGAAAAAGAATCTATTTTAAAATTTGAAGAGGAGCATTCTCATGCAACTACACATAAGTGTTTTCCTATAAATGAAGAAAAGCTAATTAATGCAGATAAGATTGTATTAGTTGATGATGAAATAACTACTGGAAAATCTATGATTAATATAATTAAGGAGCTTAAGAGAGTTACAAAAACAAAAGAATATATTATCTTAAGTATATTAGATTGGAGAAATAAGGAATATAGGGATGCTTATGATAAGTTATCAAAGGAAGAAGAAATAAAAGTAACTGTATTATCAGCTATAAATGGTGAAATAAAGGTAAATGATAAGAGAGTTTTTATAGATAATGAGGATAATGTATTAACTGAAAAAGCAAGCGAAGTTTTAGAGGTAAATATATTAGATAGAATAAATGTTAAAACTTCTAATGGTGATGAAAAGGAAAGCTTTTTATCAATGACAGGAAGATTTGGAGTAGATTATAAAGATATTCAAGAATTAGAAGAGAAGTGCAGGGAAACAGCAAATATAATTCAAGAAAAAATAGGAGAACAAGAAAAGATATTAGTATTAGGTCATGGTGAAAATATTTATATTCCATCAAGAGTAGCAAATTATCTTAAGGGTGATGTGTATTATAAAAGCACAACAAGAAGTCCTATTTATTGTAATAATGAATTAGATTATCCTATAAATCAAAAGGATGTATTTTATCATAAGGGCGTTAAATATTATTTCTACAATAGAAATAACATAGAAGAAAAATATGATAAAGTAATCTTATTAACAGAAGATGATTTAAATATTAAATTAACTAATAATATGTTATTAGTTAGGATTTAAATACTTTAGTAAAGATATGACTTTAGCATTAAATTATAAAGGCTAGTAAGGAGAAAATATGAAGCATAGTTACAAGGGTGATTGTATATTTCTATTAAAGGATTTAAGTAATGATATTAAGGAAATAACAGTTCAGGAAAAAGAAGAGCTAATTAGAGCAGGTGTTAGTTATTCTGAAATGATATCAAAGGAAGCAACACCTAGCAATGAAATAATAGATATATTTTTAAGTATGTTAGAAAGAGATAAAAATAAAATAGCCTTTTATGTAGGAAAGCTTTCAGAAATAATATATAAGGAAAAGGGCGATAACTTAGTTTTAGCATCATTAGCTAGAGCAGGAACACCTTATGGAATTTTAATAAGAAAATATTTAAAGTTTAAGTACAATGTGGACATCCCTCATTATAGTATATCTATAATAAGGGGAAAGGGCATTGATGAAAATGCATTAAGATTTATTTTAAGAGAACATAAGGTCGCTAAAATTCAATTTGTAGATGGATGGACAGGAAAAGGTTCAATTACGAAGGAGCTTAATAAATCTATAATGGATTTTAATGATAAATATAATGCAAATATAGACGATTCATTAGCAGTTATATCAGATCCAGCAAAGCTTTGTTCTATTTATGGAACTAGAGAAGATATGGGACTAGCAACTTGTTGTTTAAATTCAACAGTTAGTGGATTAATTAGTAGAACTGTTCATAATGATAAGTATGTAGGCAGAGATGATTTCCATGGAGCAAAATACTTAGATTATTTAGAGGAAGTAGATTATTCTCAATTCTTTATAAATGAAGTAGAAAGAGAATTTAAAAACATTGAGGATATTGATTTAAATGAAGAGGAGTTAGAATCTGTTCAAGAAGAGTATTCATTAAATATTACTAAAAAAATTCAAGAGGAATATAAGGTTAAAAGCATTAATAATGTAAAGCTAAGTGTTGGGGAATCAGCAAGAGTTTTATTAAGAAGAGACCCAAGAGTAGTTTTAGTAAAAGATATTAACGATAAAAACATAGAGCATATAATTCAGCTTTCAAGAGAAAAAAATATAGAAGTAGTTCAGTATGATACTTTTGATTATAACTGTATTGCAATAATTAAAGAAAAGTAAAAATAGATAAAAATCAGCAAAGTGTTTTACACTTTGCTTTAATTTATAAGTGGAGAAATTAAAATGAAGAATAAAAATATATATTTGATAACAGATTTAGATAGAACAATAATTCATTCAAAAAACAAGGGATATAAATGTGTTGAAGTTATGGGAGATAGAGAAATAACTTATATGACAGATTACTCCTATGATAAGCTTCAAGAGCTTTTAAAAATAGAAAAGTTTAAGTTTATTCCTTGTACTATGAGAAACATAAAGCAAACCTTAAGAGTAGATTTTATTAGAGAATACAATCCTGAAATTATAATTTGTACAAATGGTGCTCAAATATACATAAATGGTGAGTTAGATAATACGTGGGATAAAAAAATGAAAGATATAGTTAATTATAATGATCTTTTAAAAAATATAGATTATTTAAATAGTGAATGGGAAAAATATAAAGATAGTATTGAAGTTTTAGAAGTAAGGAATATAGAAGATTTTTATATTACAGTTAAATGCTTAAATCAAAATGAAGCAGATAAGTTTTATGAAGTTATAAAAAATAGTTTTAATAATGACATAAGAGTAATAAAGATAGAAGCAAAGATATTTATAATTCATAAGGATATAAATAAGATTATAGCTTTAGAGCATATAGTTGAAAGCTTTAATATTGATACATTTATAACTTCAGGAGATAGCGAAGTGGACAAGGAGTTTACAACTAAGGGGATTTCAATACTTCCAAAGCATAGTAGCTTTAAACATGAAAACTCAATAATAACAAGGGAAAGTTTTATATCATCCACTGATGAAATATTGGATATTATAGAAGAAATGATAAAAAAGAACAATTAGTGCAATCAAAAAATAGCGAATTTTCACAAAGTTAATTGTTAAAGCTATTCTAATAGGATAAAATTATATTAAGAATTATTAAATATTAATAATTTAAATGTTAAGTTTTAGTGAATAAGGTTTATTTTAAGATAATATTAATATTAATTTTAAATAAAGCCGAGTAATATAAAGAGTGAGGGGTATGCTTTAAAATGGCTATAAATTTAAAAAATATAACTAGCTATATGTTTAGAAGTAGATATGAACGAGAAGATACTTATATAGAATGTAAGCCATACTTTTATAGATTTATAGGAGTAGATGAAAGTACAGAATATGATAGTATATTAAAAACTATTCAAAGTAAATGTATTGAAGAAAAAGATAAGTGCATTGTTTTTGATGGAGTAATTCCATTAAGCGGGGAAATGGAACTTATACAATATATATTTAATGAATTAACTACTATGAATGTATTTAATATGGTTTCACAAGATATAGTTATCTTTGAAGATATGGATATAAATAAAAAGTTCTTATCAGCTTTAGACTATGTAATTCCAATAGCAGTTGAAAAAGAAAATTTCTTTAATAATAATGTAAGAAACAATTTTATAACAAAATTAATAGTATGGGTATATTCCTATGCAAAGGATATAGTTTATGATGGGAATATTACTCCTAAATGCGTGTATTATGGGAATATTGCTAAACATGAAATATATTTCTTAATGATTTTATATAAAATGGGCTTTGATGTTATATATATCAATCCATTAAAAGAAGAGCTTTGGGATGAAATAGAGGATAAGGGAATCTCTAAATGTGTTAAAAGCATGGGAATACTTCAAATTGAAACCTTTGAAGAAAAGGCAAGTAGAGGAAAAGTAATAGAAACCTTTGAAACTATAACAAAGCAAATTCAAAGAGATGTAGAAGAGCAATTATTCCAAGATACTGGAATGTATAAACCATGGCAATTTAGAAAAGGATATACAAATAGTGTTCCATTAGACACTATTTTAGAAGATATTTATATTTATTGGAATGAACCATGTAAGCTAAGAAGTGGATTTAAGGTTGAAGGACCAAATGTAAGAGTGCCATGTTTCTTTTATAAGATAGATGGTCAATATAATGATGACTTCCAGTTCCAAAAGTTAGTTAAACATTGCTGTTCATCACCAAATACTCGTGTTTACAATACGGGGAACTTTTCTCAAGATGTAAACTTAAATCAAGATTTGTATAGTCTTATGTTTTGTCAATTAAGTGATGGAACCTTTGATATAGAAGAATTAAAAAAGACATCTGTATATAAGTTTTCAAAATACAGCGATGATATTCAAAATTTCTTACTTAAAAAGTTTAATGAAACAATAATAAGAAGAGATCTTTTCCAAAGAAGTTTTGATAAAGAAGATATTTTAAAGTTCTTAGGATTAGTATTAAATTTAAATGAAGATATAGTAAGAATGATAGATAACTTTGATTTTACAGGTCAAGTTCCAAAGCTTGTTATTTACTTGAATGATGAAGAAGAAATTTCTGAATCAATGCAGTTATTATTAGGATATATCCATACAATAGGTGTAGATATAGTGATTTTTAACCCTTCAGGGTTATTTAATATAAATAATGTAATAAAAGAAAATATTATAAATGACTTTAGATTAGAAACTATGAATTACAATTCAAACTTTAATAAGTTAATGAGCTTAAAAGAAAGCTTTTTCTCAAAGATATTAAAAAAATAAAGATAAGGGGAATAGAAAATGAACGAAAATAATATGTTTCCAAATGATAATTTTAACATGGACTTTAATAATGGTGGGACAGAAAATATAAACTTTGAAAATATGAATAATGGACATAACGGACAAGCTCCTTCAAATAATGGAGGATATCCAAATGGAAATTATAATGGTCAACAAAACGGACAAAACCAATATAATGGGCAACAGCAATACAATAATCAACAACAATATAATCAAGGACAACAATATGGTGGGCAAGGGCAAAATCCATATGGGGAGCCACAACAATATCAATATAGTGAGCAATATTCAAATGAAGATGGAAGTTTTACTCAAAGTAGAACAGTACAATACAGCTATCAACAGACTCAAGGAAACAATCCAATGCAAATGAATAATCCGATGCAGATGAATAACCAGATGCAAATGAATAATCCAATGCAAGGAAATCAAGGAATGGCTCCAGTAGATAGTTTTGATTTCTCACAAGTATCAGAATATAAGAAAAGATTAAGAGGATTAAAGGAAGTTCAAGATTTAACAGGGGAAGTAGAAATCCAAAATCCAAATTCAATTGTTATGTTTGGTCAAAATGCAAGTGAAAGCATATCTAAGGTTTCAGATGAGTTATTAAATTCAATGAAATCAGTAAAGGCTGAAGAAGCTGGTGAAATGTTAGTTAACTTAACTAAAATAATGGATAAGTTTGATGTTAAAGAGCTTGAGAAAACAGAGAAGCCATCAATGTTATCAAAGTTTGTTAAAGGATTTGGAACATCAGTTGCAAAGCTATTCCAAAAGTATGACACAATGGGATATGAAGTAGAAAAGGTATATGTGTTATTAAAGAAATATGAAACAGATATTAAAGAATCAAATGCAAACTTAAAGAAGCTTTATGATGCAAATATTCATTACTATCAATTATTAGAAAAATATATTGTTGCAGGTGAAATAGCATTAGAAGAAATAGATATGTATATATCACAAATTTCTAATGATCCAACTATAAATCAAGAAGAAAAACATATGATGGTTCAAAAACTTGAAATAAGTAAAGAAATGTTATCTCAAAGAGTTTATGACCTACAAATAGCTGAAAATGTTGCAATTCAAGCAGCACCAATGATTCAAACAATACAAATGTCTAACTTTAACTTAATGAGAAAGATAAATTCTTCATTTATAGTAACACTACCAATATTTAAGCAATGTTTAGCTCAAGCTGTAATATTAAAGAGACAAGAAATTCAAGCTAAATCAATAAAGCAATTAGATGAAAAAACTAATGAGCTTATTATGAGAAATGCTGCAAATACAGCAAGACAATCAGTAGAAATTGCTAAGATGGCATCGGGTAGCTCAGTTGCTATTTCAACATTAGAAAAATCATATGAGACAATTTTAAAGGGAATAGAAGATACAAAAGCTATTCAAGATGCTAACAGAAATGAAAGAATGGAAAACTCTAAAAAGCTTGAAGTTATTAAAGGAAACATGAAGAGAAACATAGCAAAACTTTAAAAAAGGTAAAAAATATTCGTTTTAACATAAATAAAACTATAAAAAGAGTTGTATATAAAAATTTTAAGTGGTATAATATATCACATAAGGTAGTTAAAAAATAAATATACAAATTATACAAGTTGAGAGGAGTAATCGCTATGGGAATTAATTTAGGTTCAATGATGGGGATGGGTTCATCAAATAACTCATCAAATAACGGAGTAAACGCATTAAATCTTCAAAAGAATGATGTTTTAAACTTAACAAAAAGAAATCCAGGTCTTCAAAAGGTAATTTTAGGAGCAGGATGGGATGTAGCTAACAATGGTCAAGACTTTGATTTAGACATAGCAGCATTTTTATTAAATGGAAGTGGCAAGGTTCAAAATGTACCTGCAGATGTAATTTTCTTTAATAATATGCAAGGAAGAGGAATTTCTCTAGCTGGAGATAATAGAACAGGAGCAGGAGATGGAGACGATGAAAGAATTAACATGGATCTTTCAGAAATTCCTGACTATGTTCAAAGTATAGTTTTCATAGTTACAATACATGAAGCACAAGCTAAGAGACAAACTTTTGGAATGGTAGAAAACTCATATGTAAGATTATTAGATGAAAAAAATAATGAAAAAGAAATCTGTAGATTTAACTTAAAGGAAGATGGTTCAACATCAACGTCAGTTATATTTGCTCAAATATATAAAAACCAAGGTGAATGGGAATTTAAGGCTATTGGAGAAGGAAAGATAGCAGATTTAAATGGAATTTTAGGACTTTATATGTAATTAATAGTTTAGCAAATGAAAATAAAGACAATAATAATAAATGATAAAGGATAATGGAGGAAAAGTTTATGTCAGGAATATTAAATCTTAAAAAAAATGATGTATTAGATTTAACTAAAGCAGAACCAGGTTTAAATAAGGTTATGTTAGGTGCAGGTTGGGATGTAGTAAAGAAAAGTGGATTTTTCAGCCGTGCTAAAGACTATGATTTAGACTTAGTGGCATTACAAATAAATGAAGACAATAAATTAATTAAAAGTGGATTAATTTATTTTGGTCATCAATTAGGTCAAGGAATAAGACTTCATGGAGATAACTTAACAGGAGCTGGAGACGGAGATGATGAAAAGATATCAGTTGAATTAAGCAAATTATCATCAGATTGTAAAAAAGTTGTATTTGCAGTTTCAATATATGATGCAGTAGCTAGAAAACAATCATTTTCAGGGGTAAAAAATGCCTATGTTAGATTATTAAATGAAGATAAAAACTTACAAGAAATTTGTAGATATAACTTAACAGAAGATGGTGGAGAAAGCACTTCAATTATCTTTGCAGAATTAGAAAAGATAAATGGTAACTGGAACTTTAAGGCTACGGGACAATTACTTAAAGGAACAATTAAAGATATAACAAATATGTATAAATAGTTTGAGAGGAGATATTAAAGATGGGAATTAATTTAGGTTCAAATTTTGGAAATATGTTTAATAATGGAGGGGGAAACGCTCAAAGCCCAGCTCCAGCAGGCGGAATGACTTTAAACTTAAATAAAAATGATGTGTTAGATTTAACTAAGAGAAATCCAGGGTTAACTAATGTAACATTAGGAGCAGGATGGGACTTATCATCTAACGGTTCAGACTTTGATGTAGACATAGCTGCATTTTTATTAGATGCAAACAACAAATTTAATACAGTTTCTAACGTAATATTCTTCAACAATAAAGAAGGAAGAGGAATAAGATTAAGTGGAGATAATAGAACAGGTGCAGGTGAAGGTGATGATGAAACTATACAATTAGATTTATCAAACATAGATCCAAGTATAATGAAAATAGTATTTGTTGTTACTATCCATGGAGCAATGGAAAAAAGACAAACATTTGGTATGATAAATAATTCATATGTAAGATTATTAGACAATGGTAATGGTGGAAAAGAAATCTGTAGATTTAACTTAAAAGAAGATGGATCAACAGCAACATCAGTATTATTTGCAGAATTAAATAGAGCAGGATCAGAATGGCAATTTAAAGCAGTAGGAGAAGGAAAGATTGCTGATTTAAATGGAGTTTTAGCTTTATATCAATAATAAGGGAGAAAAATTGAATGAATGGTCTTAGTAAAGAACAAGTAGAGAAAAACAGGAAGCTTTATGGTGATAATATCATCCATGAAGCTGAACCTGAAACATTTTGGGATAAATTCAAGGGAGCCTTTGATGACCCAATGATAAAACTTCTTTTAGCTATTGCAGCTATAATGGGAATTATGGCATTTATGCATTATGCTGAATGGGGAGAATTAGTAGGGATTGTTTTTTCAGTATTTTTAGTTACCTTTATTTCTGCTAAAACAGAAGTTGCTTCTGATAAGGAATATAGAAACTTAAAAGAAAATGCAGAAAAAGATGCCTGTAAGGTTTATAGAGATGGAAAGGCTGTAGAAGTAATTATTGATGATATAGTTGTTGGTGATTACGTTATACTTCAATCGGGAGATAAGATTCCAGCTGATGGTATTTTAATTTCTGGAGACTTAAGAATAGATAATTCATCATTAAATGGTGAATCAGAAGAATGTAAGAAGTTTGCTGCTGATGACTTCAAAATTGATGAAGCACAAGCAGAAGTTGCATTAGAAGGTACAGCAAATATAACAGGTGATTCATTTGTAGATAAATCATCATTATTTAGAGGGGCTGTTGTTGTTAATGGTCAAGGAGTAATGAAGGTTATTAGAGCAGGAATGAACACTGTAATGGGTGATATGGCTAAGGATATGGCTGAAGATGATGTAGAAAGCCCATTAAAAGTAAAATTAACAGATTTAGCAGATAAGATTTCTAAGTTTGGATATATTGGTGCAGTAGTTATAGGGATTGCATTAATGATACAAAATGTTATTCAAGCTAGTGGTTTTACAGCTTATATGGATTTAGGATTTGTTTATATATTTAAGGATACACTTGAAGCATTAATGCTTGCAGTTGTTATTATAGTTATGGCTGTTCCAGAGGGACTTCCTTTAATGATTGCAATAGTTCTTATGAAGAACACTTCAAAGATGTTACAAAAAAATGTATTAGTAAGAAAGCCAATAGGTATAGAAACGGCTGGTTCATTAAATATATTATTTAGTGATAAAACAGGAACAATTACAAAAGGAAAATTAGAAGTAGTAGAATTCTTCGATGGTAATGTTCAAAGCTCATATAAAAGTAGTAAAGCTATTAAAGAATATATGGGATATTGCATAGGGAAAAATACAGCAGCAATGTTTGACGATAAGGGTCAAGTTATTGGTGGAAATGCTACAGATAAAGCTCTTTTACAATTCTTATCAAAAGAAGCTATGGACAAGCTAGAAGGTGTTGAAGTTATTAAGGCTCAACAATTTGATTCAGCTAATAAGTATTCAGCAGCTCAATTAAAAGGTAAGACAGTTTATAAGGGTGCCCCTGAAAGGTTACTTACAAAGGCAACTAAGTACGTAGACGAAACAGGAAATATCGTAGATATTAATCATAATAAGGTAAATGAAAAGATAGATTCACTTGCGGTTAAGGCAATGAGAGTTTTAGCATTTGCATATAGCCCATCAGAATTAGTCCACGGAGTTTTACCTGATGACTTAATAATAGTTGGATTTGTTGGAATAAGAGATGATGTTAGACCAGAAGCAAGAATAGCTATAAAAGAAGTTAAGGGCGCTGGTGTTCAAGTTGTTATGATTACTGGTGATAGAAAAGAAACAGCTTTTGCAATTGCAAAGGATTGTGGATTAATTGAAAAAGATACAGATGTAGCTTTAACATCAGAAGAATTAAATGGAATGACAGATGATGAAGTTAAAAAGATATTACCTAACTTAAGAGTAATAGCAAGAGCACTTCCAAATGATAAATCAAGAATGGTAAGATTAGCTCAAGAGTTAAACTTAGTATGTGGTATGACTGGTGATGGTGTTAATGATGCTCCAGCACTAAAGAGAGCAGATGTAGGATTTGCAATGGGTTCAGGAACAGATCTTGCAAAGGAAGTTGGAGATATAGTTATATTAGATGATAACTTTAAATCAATAGAAAATGCAATTTTATATGGAAGAACAATATATAATAATATATTAAAATTCATTAAGTTCCAATTAACTATAAATGTAGCTGCAGTTGCAGTATGTGCTATAGCTCCATTCTTTGGAATTCCTCAACCATTAAGTATTACACACATTCTTTGGATAAACTTAGTAATGGATGGTCTTGGGGCATTAGCATTAGGTTCAGAACCAGCATTAGTTACATATATGCTTGAAAAACCTAAATCAAGAACACAAAGCATAGTTTCAAAAGCAATGATGAGTCAAGTTCTTGTAGCAGGAACATGGGTTACTTTAATGAGTTTTGCATTCTTAAAGCTACCATTCTTTATGGATATGTTTGGATCAACACCAGGAAATATGTCAGGAGAACATTTAACAGCATATTTCTCAATGTTTGTTTTAGCAGCAGTATTTAATGGTTTCAATGTAAGAAGCACAGGCTTAAATATTTTTGAGCATATAAAGGAAAACAAAGGATTCCTAAAAGTAATGGGAATAATAGTAGTTATCCAAATTATATTAACATTTGTTGGTGGTGAGTTATTTAGCTGTACACCAATACAACTTAATCATTGGGTAGTAGTTATTGCTATGGCATTAACAATTATACCAATGGATATGCTAAGAAAATTAGTTACAGGAAGCGGCAAAAAAGATATAAACGTAAATAATTGTGAAGCAACAGCTTAATCAAATAATGAAGCCTTTGGTATATCCGAAGGCTTCATTATAAAATATATAATTCGGAAAATTCAGAGAATAATAAAAAGGAGTGATTATCACATGGGGATAATGGATAAGGTAAAGGAATTAGGAGACGAAATTTTAAAAACTGTAGAAGATAGTGGTTTAAAGGAAAATGTAAAATGTGCCACTATGGTTATTAAGGATACTGTAAAAGATACAGTAGAAAAAGGTAAAAAGGAATTAGAAACTAAAATAGAAGAAAATAAGCAAAAAATAGAAGCAGAAAAGAAGCTTATGAGAGACTTAGAAGAAAATACAGAATTAAATGTAGCTACTAATTTTCAATTAGGAGTTTCAGGAATAGATACAGAAAAGATGATGGAATTTGCTAATGAATTTAGTGAAAAAATTTGTGCTATAAAGTGCTCTCTAGGAGAATCAAAATTAACATTTGGAAAGTATTCGTCAGAAAAAAATGTTGAAAAAATATTATCTAGCTGGGATGTACCTGTGTTAAGCGAAGATTTAGAAGTAGAAATAGTAGAGGAAGATATAGAAGCTACTGAAGAAAAAGTAGAAGTTATAAACGAAGTAGTAGAAGAAAGTACTATAGAAAATGAAGAAGTTGAAAATGAGGAAAAATCAATCTTCTGTTACAATGGTGGTAGAAAAGGATTATTCTTATTAACAAATGAAAATTTCTATTTAAAAATGAAGCATCCAGAGCATAAAATAACTTATTCAGCTAAAATAGCAACAGATAAGATCCAATCAATATTTATAGTAAGTGAAGAAGATAAAAATATATTAAAAATAAATGGTGTAGAAATTGGATTAGTTGAAAATGATATTGTTGAATTACTTAATAAGTATTTATATAAAATCAACAATAAGGCTTATGAAATATCAATAGATGAAATGATAGAAGAAATAGAAAAAGTTAAATTTGTAGAAAGCAAAGTAGTTTTAAAAATAATAAATCACTTAAAAGCATAAGATAACTAAAAACTTTAGTATTAAAGATTGATTACTTTAATGCTAAAGTTTTTTTATTTAACTATTAAATAATATTAATTAAAATAAATATAACGTATATAAGTACATAATGTAAAAATCGTTGACAAATATACATTTTATGGGAAAATTGGAGGTGATTAAATAACCAAATGTATTTTAAAAGGAGTGTTACAATGAATAAAAAAATAAGCATAGTGTTTATTATTTTGACAATGATGTTTGCATTACAAGGCTGTGAGAGTAGAATTGTTAAAAAGTCTCTTGAAGATGCAAAGATTTATGTAGAAGCTAAAGAGTATGATAAAGCATTGGAATCATTGGCTATAGTATTAGAAAAAGATAAAGAGAATAAAGAAGCTAAAAATTTAAATGAAATTATAAATTCATATAAAACTATAGTAAAATTAGTTGAATCAGAAAAATTTGATGAGGTAAATAAAATATTAGAAAAATTAGATGAAACTTATAAACAATATGTAATTAGAGATGATATAGATTTATTAATTAACAAAGTTAATAATTATTATAAAGAAGTAGAAAAAATAGATATATGTATAAAGGATGCAGAAAGTATATTTAATGAAAATAAATATGAAGAGTGTAGAGATTTATTAAGAAAAAATATTATAGGAGATAATGAGTCAGGATCTAAATTAAGCAAATATATAAAAGAAGAACATATAAAAAAGGCAAAAGAGTTAGTTGAAAAATGTGATTTAGCTTTAGCAGAAATAGAAGCTAAAAGAATTGCAGAGGAAGAAGCGTTAAAGGAGCAAGCTATTGTTGTTGAAGAAGAAGCTATTAATGTAAGCTCATATGAATATTATGAAGAAGGTGTCTACGAGGAAAATACCTATGAAGAAGAACCACTTTTAAATGGAAGACCACGTTCAGAAGAGTTGAGGAGAGTAATAGATTTAGTTCAAAGCGTTTATAAAAAGGTTGAAGAAGCCGCTAAGCAGCTTGAGGAAGAGCGAAGACGGGAATTAGAAGGTATGAATTAGGAAAAGTTAACAATTTCGTAATAACGTATATAAACTATGTAAAAACCTCTATGTATTATATAATTAAAATAATATATGGAGGTTTTTTTATTTATGAGAAGGGTAGTAGCTTTAATAATGACTTTAATAACATTAACTATGGTTGGATGCAGTGAAAAAACAATTATATTAGAAGAGGATACAAAAGTAAAACAAGCTTTAGATAATGAAAAAATAACAGAAAGAGTTATAGAAAATAAATATGGAAAAAGTAAGTTTAGTCCTTTATTTTATAATGAAGAAGGGGTATATGGAGTATTATCAGATACTAGATTAAATGTAGATATTAGTCCGGAAAAAATGAATAAACCATACTTAATAGATGGAAATGGTGAATTTAATGAATTAGATAAGGATTATTTTTCTTCTGATGAATTAAAGTTAATTCAAGAGTCAGGAAAATTTTATGGAAAGTATTATGGAATATATAGTGAAGGAACTCATACTAAAGATAGAAATTATTATTATATGGATATAGTAAATGATATAAAAATAAAGTTAGAGTGCTATGAAGAATTTATGTATGAAGCTAGAGAGAGTAGTGGGTTTTCAATAAATGGTACAAAGATAAATGAAAATTATTATGTAGATATAATTAATATAGGAATTGACTCTAATAGTACAGAAGCGAGTAAAAAAGAGAAAATAACAATAGTAGACATAGAGAATAAAATATCATATACTGTGGAAAATGAGGAGTGGACGTATATTTATTTTTACTATGATGATAGAGAAAATAGTATTATGGCTATTGATAAACTTGGGAAAGTAAGTAAAATAATTCTAAATGATAATAGAATAAAATTTGAATACTATAAAAGCATAGAAAGTAACGAATTTGAGTTTCCTTTAAATACAAATTTAAATAATAACTTTGGAATTGGTGAAAATATAATTTTAACGCTATTATCACGTAAAGATTCATTTATAATGTTTGGGTTATATAATATTTATTCAAATGAAATTACTGTAATAGATGATTTCGTAATAGGAGCTGTAAAAAATAGCAATTTATTTATGTCTGACTATAATAATGGAGTATATTTATCAAGAATAAATGAAAGCAATGAAATTGAGCAAATATATAAGATATGTGATATGACTGAAGGATTTGATGCATTTAAGGCAGTTGCTAGTGATGATGGAAAGAGTATATTTGTAGTTAAAATAAAGGGTGATTATAAAGAAAATGCAACAAATCATGTAGATAAAATAGAGTATTCGTTTATAGATTTAGAAAGTAACTAGAGAGGTAAAAATGGAAAAGAAAAAGATATTAGTAGTAGAAGATGAGTATTCAATAAATGATGTTTTAACTTTTGCTCTTAGAAAAGAGGGCTATGAGGTAAGAAGTGCTTTTAATGGCAAATCGGCTTTAGAATTAATAGAATCCTTTAAGCCGGATTTAGTTTTGTTAGATTTAATGCTTCCTGATATGGATGGATTTGATATTTGCAGAGAAATTTCAAAGGATGTTTATGTAATAATGCTTACAGCAAGGGGAGAATTTATTGATAAGATTTTAGGGCTAGAGTTAGGAGCAGATGATTATATAATAAAGCCATTTGAAATAAAGGAAGTATTAGTAAGGATAAAGGTTATATTTAGAAGAAGTAATAAGTGTGAGAGTACAGGTATTAATGGAGATAAAGATAATAAAGGCCTTATAGTATTAAAGGATCAAAGAAGAGTTTTAAAAAGTGGAGAAGAAGTTTTGCTAGCAAGAAAGGAATTTGACTTATTAAATTTCTTATGGGAAAACAAAGGGATAATATTTTCAAGAGAAGATTTATTAGATAGGGTTTGGGGATATGACTTTGAAGGTGAAAGTAGAACTGTAGATGTTCATATAAGAAGATTAAGAAATAAGCTTAAAGAGGACAAGGATAATTCAATTATAGAAACAGTATTTGGCGTAGGATACGTAATGAGGTGATGGCTTGTTTAAAACTATAAAAGGGAAAATATTATTTTATACAATATTAGCAGTAGTTTCTATAAATATAGTTTTTACAGCTTTTATAACTTATTCATTAAACAAAACCTTTAAAACAGATATTATTAATGAAATGT
>NZ_JBOFYU010000013.1:0-7065 GCF_051654825.1 Clostridium sp. | reverse complement strand
CCTGTAGGCTTAAATTTTGACTCTATTTTGAATTCTGGCATCATCTCACCTCCGAATTTAATTAATATAATTATATTCTATCTTTTATCTTTACCTTATTCAAATAAAAATACTCAAAAAAAAGAAAGCTATCGCTTTCTTTTAAGTTCTTCTAAAACCTTTTTAAAATCATCATTCCCTATTCCAAATACATCTTCTCTCTTTACCATTTTAGGTACCAATAATATTCCAACTCGCTTTTGTCTAGGCTTTACTGTATAGTCTAGTATTTCTCCTGATTTCCTCATAATTTTAAAATGAATATCATAAACACTGTCTTTTACAGTTTTAAAAATTTCTACTTCTGATACTACTCTAGTGTTATTTACTTCTAAAATCTTATCTCCACTACGGATACCAACTTCATAGGATGGTGACATAGGTGATACTTCTAACACAGCTACCCCATCATCATCACTAACATAAAAATAAGATCCCTTATTTTCTAGTTTTTTATCAAGCTTTAATACTATTTCGCGACCTATAGGTAAAAGAGCTATTGTTATTATTTGAAACACTAACCCTAAATTAGCTATTTGTGATATTAATATTAGCGAAATACCATAAGCTAATATTAATCCTCCAGAATATATAGGTTTCTTTTTCTTTTCCATAGTAAATGTAACAGAATTATAATTAAATATACCATACATAGGTAGTGATGAAACTACTGCAGTTGCTAATAATGCAACAGTGGATGCTTTGTTTATTAAAGGCCACCATTCTGGTATTGCCACATTTCCTACAGCACCTCCTGTACCCATGCCATTTAATACTATTAAAACAGCAACAGGAACTGGCCAATATCTATCAAAAGCAAATCCCCCTATTATTTTGTTATCTTTATTTGAAAATACAGGTAAAGCACCTCTACTTCCATCTATCATAACTAATACAGCTTCTACAATGTAGATTACTCCTATAAATATTATTAATGCTGGTATATTAATATTTATGTATGATTGTGTATTAGTTTTTGTAGCTACAAACGTAAATATTATACTTACTAAACCTAATACAGCTCCTGAATATGCGAAACCTACAAATCTCTTCTTAAAGAATAGCAACATAAGCGATACAACAAATAATAATTCTATTCCTGAGTTCTTTTCAAAAACTATTCCTAAAACACTTAATATAACGCTTGCTAAAGCTCCACCTAAAATACCTAATACTAATTGTGACAATGTAAGTTCTAAGGGAGAGTTTAAACTCTCCCCTATTGTCATTTTTTGCATCATAGATATTCTTCTATTTCTGGAGTAAAATATTGCTCCTAAGATTATTAATGTAAGAGTATGTGATGGCTCAACTATGGCAAATGCTACAGTTCTTAATGTATATAGTACTAGTTCCATCTAAGAGCCTCCTATTTTAATTTCTCATTTATTATCTCTAACGCCTTATTAAACTGTGGATCAACACTTCTGTTATAAGGTTGATTTAATAACTCTTCTGGTATTTTAACCTCAATATCAGGTTTTATACCTATTTTGTGTATGTTTTCTCCATTTGGAGTATAGTACTTAGATGTAGTTACCTTTAATCCGCCTTTTCCATCTTTAAGTTCTAAAAGCTGTTGAACAACACCTTTTCCAAATGTATTTTGACCAACTGTAGTAGCTACAGAATAATCTCTTAATGCTCCTGTAACAACCTCTGAAGCTGATGCACTACCTTCGTTAATTAATACAACTAAAGGCATTCCTTGTGCTACTCCTCCAATTGATTTAGATTCATTTTTATTTCCGTATTTATCTATCGTATAAGTTACTGTTTCACCCTTTGGAATAAATTGTGATGCTATTTTAACTGATTCTCCTAAAAATCCTCCTGGATTTCCTCTTAAATCTAAAATTAATCCTTCCATTCCTTGGTTTTTAAGTTCAACAATCTTGTTTTCAAAGTCTTTGGCTACTTCTTCATCAAAAGAAGCTATTTGAATATATCCAGCTTTTTCATTTAACATTTCACCTTTAACAGCTATCATTTTTACAACATCTCTTACTATTGTCGCATCAAATGGTTCTCCACCATCTCTAGATAATGTTAAGGTAACAGGCTTTCCTTCTTCACCTTTTATTAAAGAAATAGTTTTCTCTACATTTGCTTCTCCAATTTCATTTCCATCAACTTTTAAGATTACATCTCCAGTTTTAAGACCTGCAGCCTCTGCTGGTGAACCTTCTAATGGTGCAACTACAGTTACTTTATCATCTCTTACGCCTAACTGTGCTCCTATTCCAACAAAATGACCTTCACTTTGCTCAACAAAAGCTTGATACTCATCACCATTCATAAAAACAGTATATGGATCATTTAATGACATTGTCATTCCTTTAATGGCAGCTTCTAAAAGCACTTCATCATCTATTTCTCCATCGTATTTTGCTAAAAGCGCATCTCTAACTTGGAACAATAGATTATATTTACTTGTATCACCTATATCTTTTATATCTTCAGCAACAGATTGATCTAACCCTCTTAATATTATTCCATTAAATGCAAATCTGTTTCCTAAATAAAAGAACCCAAAACCTGTAATACAAAATGCTAATATTAAAGATAGAATTAAGATAACCTTGCTACCGCTGCCCCTTTTCTTTCTCCCTCCCGTATTAAAATTCTCCATACTTTATACTTCCTTTCATACCAAATAATAATTAAACTCTCCTATACATCTAAGAATCTTCTTAATGCAGCTATACTACCAATTGCTCCAACAACAACACCACCTGCTAAGAATAGCCAAGTTAATGTTCCTAATACAAAGCTTGGTGTTACAAGGTTAACTAAGAACATTGTTGATACAATGTATCCATATATTGATTTATATGCAAAGTAAAGTAATGCACTAGAAAGTAATGATCCTATTGCCCCTATTACTATACCTTCTATTATGAAAGGCCATCTAATAAACCAATCTGTAGCTCCTACAAACTTCATTATTCCAACTTCTTTTCTTCTTGAGTAAACTGTTATTTTTATAGTATTTGTAATTAAGAAGATAGATACTCCTGCAAAAGTAATGAATAAAACTATCCCTACTACTTGAACACCTTTTACTACTGAACTTATCTTATCGATTAAGTCTTGTTGATTTCCTATACTTTCTACTCCAGTCATTTCTTTAACTGAATCTCCTATAGCTGTTGCAGCTTCAGGATTTTCTAATTTGACTATAAATGAACTTGGAAGTGGATTGTTTTGCAGATCATACCCTTGTAATAAACCTGGGTTTTCTGCTAAGCTTTCCTTGAAGTTTAAGAAAGCATCTTCCTTTGATTCGTATATTACTTCTTTTACTCCTGATTGTTCATTTAATTTTATTTCAATTTCTCTTTGGTCTACTAATTTTACATCATCTTGTAAATAAACTTTTATCTCTACTTTAGATGCTACATCTTCAATACTTTTACTAAAGTTTAAAGCTAATAATGAAAATGTACCGAATATGAAAAATGTTATTAGTACTGTAATCATTGCTGCTATACTAATAGTTCTATTTCTTTTAAGGCTTTTAAATGCATCTATTATGAAATATTTTATAGTATTAATTTTCATCTTCGTACATCCCCCTCTTTTCATCTCTTGCTATACAGCCTTTTTCTATAGCAATAACTCTCTTCTTCATGTTATTAACTATATCCTTAGCATGGGTTGCCATTAATATAGTTGTTCCTGCTCTATTAATATCATCTAATAAATCCATTATTTCCTTAGCTGTTTCTGGGTCTAGGTTTCCTGTTGGCTCATCACAAATAAGTACTGATGGGTTATTAACTATAGCTCTTGCTAAAGAAACTCTTTGTTGTTCTCCCCCTGATAATTCATTAGGGAACATTTTATATTTATGTGAAAGTCCAACTAAAGATAACACCATAGGAACTCTCTTTCTAATTTCCTTTGGTGATGCCTCTACAACTCTCATTGCAAATGCAACATTTTCATAAACATTTAAAGTTGGTATAAGCCTAAAATCTTGGAATACCATACCTATTCTTCTTCTATAATAAGGTATTTGCTTTCTTGATACTGTAGATAACTTTTTATCTGTTACTGTTACCTCTCCTGATGTAGGATCAATTTCTTTTATTAACATTTTTATAAAAGTTGATTTCCCTGCTCCTGAAGGACCTACTAGGAAAACGAACTCACCTGTATCGATTTTTATGTTTACATCTGATAATGCCTTAACATTATTATCATACAGTTTTGATACATTTTTAAATTCTATCATAATTTAACACCTCTCCAGCGCATTTTTCTTTTTGTAAAACCCATAGGGTTATTATAGCATAACAATTACTCTTGAAAAATGTTTTTTCATATTTAAAGCTACTGTATTGCTTATTTTTCCCCATATTATAAGGCTTTTTAATAAATAATTAATAATCTGTAAACCCTCTTCCTAATGCTTCTGTTGATTCATTAACTGTAATAAATGCATCAACATTATTGTTTTTTATAAATTGTTTTAAGGTAATAAATTGATTTGTATTTAAAACAGTATACACTATATTTGTATCTGAACCAGTATATCCACCTTTTCCTGTTAATACTGTACAACCTCTATCTATATTTTTAGTTATAAACTCTACTATAACCTTTTCTTCCTTTGTTATAACAAATACCTGTCTTACAGGATTTAATCCATCTATAAACTTATCTACTAAATTACCTACTAATATAGCACTTAATAATCCAAATAATCCTTTTTCAATTCCAAATACATATATAGCTAATAATGTAACTGTACAATCTGCTAGTAGTAGCCCCTGCCCTATAGGTAAATGAAAATACTTATTAATTATTTTTGCAATTATTGTAGTTCCACCTGTTGATGCATCTTGATTAAATACTATTGCAGTACCTATTGCTATACAAGCTGACCCAAATATACTTACTAATATATAATTATCAGTAACAGCAATTGGATTCATATACTTTTCTATAATCCACATAAATACTGAAAGCATTACTGTAGCATAAATACTTTTAGCTCCAAATGACCCTCCAATTAAGAAAAATGCTAATCCAAATAAAACTATATTAAATGCAAATGTTAATATACTTGGCTCAATATTAAAAATTGAATTTAAAACAAGAGCCAATCCTGATATTCCACCGGCTGCAATTCCATTAGGAAAGAAAAAATACTCTAGCCCAAATGCAACTATTGCAACTCCTATTGTTGATAATAAATATTCCTTAAACTTATTCATTCTAACTTCCCCCATTTTTACTTTTGTTAATTATTTTTATTCTAAGTTTTTAAATCCTTCCCCCATAACCTCATGGACTTCTCCAACGGTTATAAATGCCTTTTTATCTATCTCAATTATATAATGTTTTAACTTTATAAACTCTTTTCTTCCTATTACAGTATATAATACTGATGTCTCATTTTTCGAAAATCCACCTACACCTTTTAAAAATGTGCATCCTCTTTCTAGCTCATCCATTATAAATTTACTTATCTTATCATTTTCACTACTTATTATAGTAACCTCTGTACACTTATTAAATCCTGCTATAACCTTATCTATTGCAACTCCATTTATAATAACTGCTAATAGTCCATATAAACCTATATCAATACCAAAGGTTATTGCGCCTAAAAATGTTACTATAAAATCTACTACTAATAGTGATTTTCCTATTTCAATGTGAAAAAACTTATTTAAAATTTTTGCTATTGTGTCAGTTCCTCCAGTACATGCATCTGCATAAAATACAATTGCCATACCTACTGCTGTAATTAATGTTCCAAAAATGGTTGCAATAATTAAATCATTAGTAATTGCTTGTGGTTTTAATGTTGCCTCTATCAATGACATAATACCAGCTAAACTAAAGCTAGCATACACAGTTTTTACTCCAAAAGCTTTTCCTAAGAATATAAATCCTACTATAAAAAGCACAAGATCCATCATAAAAACTAATGGTCCTGTTGATATAGCTGGTATATAATGATTTATTACAATTGCTAACCCTGTAAGTCCACCTGCCGCTATATTATTTGGAATAAAAAAATACTCTAATGATAGTGCTACTAATAATACCCCAAATGTAATCATTCCATATTCTTTTATTTTTGACTTCATATAAATATCCCCCTTTCATTAAGGAAGTTTTTGTATTATCTTCCCTCAAATTATTAACTTTTATCCTATCTTCCTCTTATTTATTAATATTATTATATAAATAATATTCTAAACACCAAATATATTATATTACTTTTTGGTACTAATTGTAATTATTAATAAACAAATAAAAGCCACAGTCAAACTGAGGCTTTTACTTATATAGCTATTTTTGTGGTAATTTTAGTGGTAATTTATATAATTATTATATTTACTTTTTTAAGCTTATTGCTTTTTTAGCTTTTTTAGCAACTTCTTCAGCTGTTAAATCATATGCCTTTAATAATTCGTCTGGCTTTCCACTTTCTCCAAATACATCCTTAACTCCAACCTTTAAAACTGGTACTGGACATTCTTCTGATAAAGCTTCTGCTACTGCTGATCCAAGACCACCAATGATGTTATGTTCTTCAACTGTAACTATAGCATTAGTTTCTTTTGCAGCATTTATTAATATTTCATTATCTAATGGCTTTAATGTATGAATATTTAATACTCTAGCCTGGATACCTTCTTTTAATAATTCTTCTCTTGCTTCTAATGCTGTATCAACCATTATTCCTGTTGCAACTATTGTTACATCATTTCCTTTAGCTAATTCAACACCTTTTCCTAATTTAAACTCATAAGTAGCTGCATCATTTACTACGTTTACTGCTGCTCTACCTAATCTTACATAGCAAGGTCCATCTATTTCAGCTATTGCCTTTATAGCTGCTTCAGTTTCTACTGCATCAGCTGGACATATTACTGTCATGTTTGGAATACTTCTCATTATAGCTAAATCTTCGATAGCTTGGTGTGAAGCTCCATCTTCCCCTACTGTTAATCCTGCATGTGTAGCACATACTTTAACATTTAATTTTGGATAACAAATTGA
>NZ_JBOFYU010000012.1:0-14607 GCF_051654825.1 Clostridium sp. | reverse complement strand
ATAAAGGCACAAATGCAAATGGTTATACAAATATAATAGATAAAACAGTTACTAATAATGGACTAGCTATTACTATAAATGAAGTGATTTTTGATTACGAAAATATCATCATTATGTATACTATAGAAGGTGAAAATATAGATACTCAGTCTATGAATATAATGCCTAATATATATTTGGATGGAAAAAAAGTTGAAATAGCTGGAGCTTCAGGGACATATAGTGATAAAGATTCAAAGCTTAAACAAGTAACATTAGAACCAATGATACCTATAAGTAAAGTTGGAAAATTTGATATGAAGGTAGTGATTGGAGGAAAGGGAGATTTTCCTCAAGATGAAATCATTGAAAAAGGAAAGTGGAAGCATAGCTTTGAAGTTAGTAATGAAGCTATGAAAAAGGCAACTAAGGAAATTGATATATATAAGAAGATAACTTTGGAAGATGGAATGAATTTAGTTATAGAAAAAGTAGTGACTACACCGATATCGACAACTGTAAAAATCAAATCAGATAATATATCACAAGAGCTAGTAGAAAGTGCAAGTATAGAGTGTAAGGTAGAAGACTCAGACGGAAATACGTTAGAAAGTATATCTAGCAATAATAGTTATGATGGCATAACAAAATCATATACTGCTAAGGTGAAATTTAGAAACATAAAGGAAGATTCTAAAAGTTTGAAAATAACTCCAACAGTGTTATTTTATGGAGTAGAGAATGAAAAAAATGAATACAACCAAGAGCTAAAGTCGCATTCTTATGAACTTAAGCTAGATAAGTAAGTATAAATTAATACTGTTAAAAGTATGAACTAATTTTAGAAAGATCAAAAGAAATAAGAAGTTGAAAATCAGCTATGCTCCTAGATATTAGGAGCATAACTATTTTTATTTAATATTTACAATGATTAGCATTTTCTTCTGGAGGTATTACTCTAGTGTTACTTGTAAAACTTAATAAAGATGATTTTTCAACAGGATAGTGCCAATATTTATTGTAAAAAGAATCTATATCTTCTTGCATTATTTCGTGTACTTCATAAATTCCAGGAATATCATAGTAAGAACCTACAATAGTCATAGAATTAGGAGATATTTTGTCTAGATATAATTGAGTTCCAGCATAATATCTAGGATATTTAGATAATAAATACTCATTTAATTTTTCTTGAAAACAAACGTATGCATCTACATGTTTATATGAAACCAAAGCCCATTCTGCATTTAATAATAAGTTGTTTTGTTTACAAATACCCATTTAAATCCTCCTTTTTTATAAAATTTATGACGGTATATATTAGTATTATATTTATACGTCGTAATTTATAATATGATGTCGCATATAAAAGTGAACATACATTTTAAATAATAATGGATTAAAAAGTTAAAATAAAAATCTTAATAAATTCTTAATAATTCAGATACTTTATCTTAAAAAAATACATTTAAAATACTATGTATATAGTAAATTATCAATAAATGTATAAACATGGTAAAATAAGAAACGAGGTGAGTTAAATGACAAAAGGGAATATATTATTAGTTGATGATGATAAAGATATAGTAAATTCTATAGAGATATATTTAAAAAATGAAGGGTTAAATGTTTATAAGGCATATGATGGTATAAAGGCGTTAGAAGTATTAGTGGATAATGAGATCCATTTAATTCTAATGGATATTATGATGCCTAAAATGGATGGTCTAAGTGCAACTTTAAAAATTAGAGAAGAAAAGAATATACCAATAATCTTAGTATCAGCAAAAACACAGGATACAGATAAAATAATAGGGCTTAATATGGGGGCGGATGACTATATAACTAAACCATTTAATCCATTAGAACTAGTGGCAAGGGTAAAGTCTAATTTAAGACGTTATGTATCACTTGGTAATTATAAAGAAGAAAGTATAGATGTATTAGAGTATGGAGCGTTAGTTCTTGATAATGAAAGCAAAGAAGTGACAGTAGATGGAGAGCTTGTAAAACTAACACCAATAGAGTACAAAATATTAGAAATGCTACTAAAAACTAGGGGTAGGGTGTTTTCTTCTAGACAGATTTATGAAAGTGTATGGGAAGAGCCAGGGTACAATTGTGATAGGACAGTAGCAGTACATATAAGAAGGATACGAGAAAAAATAGAGATAAATCCAAAAGAACCAAAATATATAAAGGTGGTGTGGGGTGTTGGATATAAAATTGATAAAAAATAAGAATTTACTAGTACTAGTTGTGTGCTTATGCATGAGTGTAATCGGATATAAGATTGATAACTTATATTATAGATATAAAGAATTTGTAAGTGTAGATTTTTACAATACTTATGGAGTAGAGGCAGATATAGCGTTTATATCAGATAATTCAGTATATGCAGTAGCTGGGGATGATGCGAGTGAAAGTATGTTGACCAGAAGAAGTGGAAGTCGTAAACTGATCTCTAATAATGTACTTATGAAAATATTCGTCATAAATAATGATAGCAAAGAGGTTTACTCAAATGATATTTTTGATTTTGATAAATATATGAAATCTGTAAAAAATTATCCCTATGTTTATGAAATAAATTACAAACAAAATACAATGTATTTATTAAGAGATAACGAAAAAATACGAGTATCTATGAAAGATTATGGTAATTTAGCTCAAAGAAGAAAAGAAGATGTGACTACATATATTGCATTACCTGATAAATATGCAATACAAGATATGAAATATATAAATGAAAATGAACCATTATACTCTAGTTATAATTGGTATATGAACGAAATTAAAGATATATCTATAGCTATATTTCTAAAGATAATAGCAATTGCCATAATTTTATTAAATTTAATACTATGTATATTAACAGTTAAAAAGCGAGATGGAAAAGTTAAGATTAGAAATGTTTTTAAAAATGTAGTATTAATTATGCTTGGTCTGCTTTTTTCACTGATATTTGCTATGAGGTATGGTCGAAGTAATTTATACCCTATTGTAAATACATGCTTATTGTATATATCCTATTACTATGCTGGCATATTTTTGAGACATAATAATGAAGATGAATTATATAGAAAAGTACCATTATTAAAATTAATCAGTGAGATAAAAATAAAAAATATAAAAGTAAAAAACATATACGTAATAGTATTTATCATAACAGTACAAATTATAGTGTTTATTATTTTATATAAGATGAACGGTGCATATGGAGTAATATATCCAGATTATATATTTATATTACTTTGGAGTCTAATCATAGTATTAAATGTACTACTATTATGGATTATATTAAATAAAATAGACAATATAGAAAAAATTAAAACAGGAATAAAGGAAATCAAAAAAGGAAATTTAGATTATAAAATTGAAATCAAAAAAGACAATTTACTTGATGATATGGTAAACAATATAAATGAAATAGGAGAAACCATAAACATAGCAGTAGAGGAAAGATTAAAAAGTGAGAGAATGAAAAATGAACTTATAACCAACGTATCCCACGATTTAAAAACACCGCTTACAGCTATAATAAACTACATAAGCTTAATGCAAAAAGAAGACATTCAACCAGAGCATATAAAAGACTATGTACAAGTACTAGACAAAAGATCTCAAAGATTAAAAACATTAATAGAAGATCTATTCGAAGCTTCAAAAATAGGAAGTAATAACATAGAATTAAACCTAGAACCAAATGACATAAACCAGCTACTAGCACAAACACTAGTAGAAATGGAAGAATACATAGAGGAATCCAAACTAGATTTTATAATTAATGTACCAGAATATGAAGTGTATACACTAGCAGATGGAAAAAATACATTTAGAGTTTTTGAAAATATAATTTCAAACATACTTAAATACTCACTAGAAGGAACCAGAGTATACATAGATTTAGAGGATAAAAATGATAAAGTAAATATAACCTTTAAGAACGTATCAAAGTACCAATTAAACTTTGATCCAAATGAAATTACTGAACGGTTTACTAGAGGTGATTTATCAAGAAATACAGAAGGATCAGGGTTAGGACTAGCTATAGCCAAGGGATTTGTAGAAGCACAAGGTGGAAGTTTAAAAGTTGATATAATAGGTGATTTATTTATTGTTAAAGTAGAGTTAAACTTAATTAAAAATTGATAATAAATGCAAAATAGCTAGAAAAAAGTCACAATATATTATTGGCGTTAATATAATATTAGGAAAAGATATATATGCTAAAAGTTGGTGATATATTGTGAAAGATGATTGTAGTAGAAAAAGTTTATTAATAAAAGAATTAATACATGACTGGGATGAGCTTAATATAGCTTTTAAATCACTAATAATTGTAGCTACATTATTATTTATAGTAATAGTATTAATAGCATTTTTTAGTGATGGAGGAAGTGGTATAAACAACTCATTAGAAGTAGTGTTTAGAACCACATTAGCATCTGTATTTGGTTTCTTATTAAGTTCTAATATAAAGGCTAACAATAAAAAGAAAAGAGATGAAATAGAAAAGATTAAACAAGAATTAAAAAAAGTACAAGAAGAACTAGATGATATACAGGTAGATGCACAAAAAGATAAAGATTGTATTCTAGAGCAAGCTTACACTTATAGAGATGTAAATATAGTACAAATATCAATTGCTCTTTCATTTTGTATAATATCAATATTTATTCTAAGTTCATTACTAATAACAAATAACTTAGAAAATGTACCAGCTGTATCTCAAATTAGAGATTTAATGTGTAGCTCAGTTGGATTTTTAATAGGTGAAAGTGGTAAAAAATAAACTAAATTAAATAAGACAAGAATCGTAGGCAATTTAGCCTACGATTTTAAATTTTAATATTTATTACACATTAAATATTAAAATTTAAAATATATATACTAGTAAATACATATTTTAGAGAAGGAGGAATATGAAATGGACATAAATACAGATAATATTGTAGATATAAATAATAAAATAATCAAGTTGTTAAATGAAAATATTTTTCTGAACATACTACCAGAAAATAAAATTGGATATAATATTTGTTTTGACTGCGACCTTTGGAGTAATGGGATAATAATAGAATCAGATGCAGGAAAATCATATACAATAGAGCCTATTTCAGAGACCTTGATAAATATATTAATAGAAGTAGAATGCAATTTACAAAGTCAATTACGAGATCAGAACTTGATGAACTTTGGATACAAGAGCCAGATAGAAAGGTTATTATGTATGATAATAGATTTGAAGAATAAGATATCGGCAGTTAGATGTATAAATATATGTAATGATAGTAGCAATATATTGTCTCATTTACTACATACACTAGTTCAAACATTGTTGTCATTAATGAATATTCTAGAGGTTATATTAGCATTAATATCACAGATAAATAATTGTTGCTGTTCTACAGTAATTGTGTTTGATTTATTTATGGGATCACTGGTAAATAAAATAACAGAGTTACAGGTGTTGTTAAGAGATTGGCATATGTTAGTTATAAACTTCTTAAGCTATTCTTCACCATCAACATCTCCATATATAGCATCTTATGTTCCAAAACAACCCATCATACCGATGCAACCAGCTATGCAAAATGCACATGCTTGTGTACCTTGTCCACCTAATCAAAACACACAATTTATAAATCATCCAAATAATTGTAATCTAAATCCTTGTAAATAAAAACTTCCTTAATTAACTAAGGAAGTTTTAGCCAAAAATCATTATACACTTAAATAAACTAGCTTCTTGGGTTATATCAAATTTTATATTCTGTATATATAGTATATTTTCACAAAACCTAATACTTGATAAAGTGGGATTCTTTATATTTGCTAAATATATTTCTTGTATAGAAACATTTTTGAAAGACAAATGAACTTTATCATTTATAATATATATATTTATATGAACTTTTGTATTTGACAAAGAGTAATTTAATATATTATCAATAAGTTTGGACAAAACTAAATCTAGAAGTTTTTTATCACCATCAATATAAATATCATCTTTTTCATAAATATACTTAAAAGATAATTTATGATTATTAAAACTATTTTGATATAAATTTAAATTATTTTGAATCAACTCAACTAAATTAATTTTTTCCATATTAATATTTGATAATGATTTGGAACGCTCTAATATATTTACCAAATCATTTTTATTTATAGAAAATGTTTGAGAAACATTAAATACAAAATCTGTATTTACTAAATCCGTTTTTATACAGTCTGATATAGAGTCATTAGCTAAGTCAGTAATAGAGTTAATATTATCAGCTAACTTAGAAAAGCTTCCATAACCTAAAACGGGTAACTTTAAATCTAGTTCACCAAGCCTTATTTTATAGGTGTAATCTAAAATGTCGCTAAGGTAAGACATTTGCCTAAGCAAAAATATGAAGAATAATATAAATACAGATATAGTTAATGCGAAGTTTATATAAATGATTATTATATGATTTTCAAATATTATATTTAGTATTAAATACAATATAATATAAGTTGTTAAAAGAGTAATACATACAAATTTTAGTTTATTTAGAAATGTTATATTTATATTCTTTTTAATAAAATCCCCTCCAAAATATATAAAAAAGTATTAATTTCTAAAGGTTGGTATATATTTAGGATAATTATTAGCATTATAATTATATAAATAGCCTAGCAAAGTATTCATTTGAGAATTTAAATTTTCTAACTTAGATATATTATTTATAAACCTAACTATTATTAATTCATAAATATTAGATCCGATACAATCACATTTATTATAAAACAAGTTTAATCCATTTTTATCAAAGATTATTGGTAATATAGATAGAATATACTCTGTTAATAGATATATAATATTAGATAATAACATATTATCGCAGGTGTTTGGAATTATATTTAGGTTATTTAATTTTAATATTGAGCCATCTAATGCATATATTAGCCTTTGTAGCTGAGCTTGATATCCAATATCACCAAGATTGAGATTATTTAATTCAGAGATACATATATCTCTAAAAATATTTAGTATCTGCAAAAGTATCATATTTGAGTTGTTTATCAAAGAGACTATATCATCATTAGAATTACATTCATAAGAATAAATATTTTCATTTAATAGTGTTAATAACATTAAAGCCAAATCGGGATAATCTAGAAATCCAGCATTTATATCTCTTACATCTTTATTTGATAAGCTTGTTGTTATACTTTTAGTAATGCCAGTATTAGTATTAGCTTTATTCTGAGTGATAGCAGAATATTTTGTAAAAAATAGGTTAGATGGTTTTACAAACCTAACATAATAGTCGCCAAAATCTATATTATTAAATAGGTAGTACCCAGGTTGGTCATTTGAATCATTAATAGTTATTGTATCTTTTATAAACGAATTATCAGATGAAAACAGTTGTACATATATACCATTTAAATTTTGTTCGCCATTATCTATATTTCCATTGGTATTTTTATCTATCCATGAAATACCACCAATACTTGATTTATTAACTTTTGTTACTTGAACACCTACTTTTTCTGGTTCTACAGGTATTAATGATTTACTTACATTAGTTTCGGTTAAATACCTAGCTTTTATAGCAATACTGTTCCATGCGATTAGATCTGGTAATACACCCAAAGGTGCAATACAATGTATATCTATTATCAATGATTGATTAGGACGTAAAATTTCATTTGATAGAGTTAATTTTATAGATTTAGTATCACTTGGAGGAGTAGGTAAAGCTATGGACCAATCATCTTCTAAGCCAATAGTAGAATTTCCTAAATTATCTTGACCAAATCTAAGAGGATTATAGCTTTTAGAGAATTGTAAATTTAAAATAATATTATTAATAATAATATTATTTTCAACTATATTGGCAGTAATTTGCTTTGTATTGTAAACATTAAATTGAGATTTTCTGAGGCTATTTGTTAAAATCACACCAGTATCATTTATATGAGGAAGAATGTCTACCAGCTCTATATACTCAAAATTAAGATTACCAACATTAGTTATAACTATTTTATAGTCGACTTTGCCACCTTCAAAAGTTAAACCAATATTAGGCTCTTCTAAATATTCATTGTCTAATTCTCCCCTAACTTTCTTATCTGTAGACAAAGCTGCATAGTACAAAATATTAGTATTTGTATTATAACTAAGAGCTAAATATTCATCAGTAATACTATCGTTATCTCTATCATCAACATCAAGATACTTTGGTTGATTAGTAGCTATTATAGCATCAGCGCCTTTATTTCCTAAGGTGCAATTATTGAGAATAGTTCCAGTAGCACCTACTTTTACCTTGACATCAAACTCTATTGTAAATTTACCTTTTTGTCTTAATGAAAAGCCGTTAAGATCATATCTAACTAAAGTTTTTTCTATATTATTATAGTTACTTATTACTTCTTTAACAATTGAGACATTACTTGAAAAGCTAGGCATATTAGATTTAATGGTTTGATTATTAAAGTAATCATACAATGTATAAAGCTCATTTCCTATATATTCTAATTTTTCAGAAAGTAAATCAGCTATTACAGGGCTGTTTATTTGAGATTCATTACCATTGAAAGAAATAGAATACCTTATTATTTGCCCAGGAACTACATTTGTTATGTTATCTTTAACATACTTATTTACATTTAATACACTTTTACCACTTGTATCTACAATTTTAGTTGACTGAGCAAAAGTTTGAATGTTGTTTGTATTAGATGTTGCAAAAGCAATATTAGTTGTTGTATTTGATGAATTGGAAGATGTTAAAATTCCATCTAAAATAATATTTTGAGATGGGACAATACCAACTGGAAAATTAGGTATATTCCATCTTATTCTAGTAATCTTTTGGTTTGGTAATAAAGTAGGTAAGTTTACATATACTGCACTTTGGGTGTTATATGTCCCTAGCAAGATATATGTTTGACTATTGTCTAATTCATACTCGATAGTATAATCTTGAGGTACAGGTATATTTATAATTGCTATTGCAAAGCTACCAGTATTTATTCTATAAATAGTTACTTCATCAGGTATAATATCTTCAATAGTAAAGTTTAATAAATCAGTATTACCTGTATTGCTATTTGATAAATCAAAGCTAATATAGTCATTTAATCCACAATACATAGGTCCAGACTTATTTATAGTAGAATTATAATTAGCGTCTGTTATATAAATAGAATCTGTGGCATCGTTTCTAAAAATACCATCTATTGTAAGTGTAGCAGTATTCGATAAATATATCTCTTTATCTAAATCACTATCAACATTGCAGACAACAATAATTCTGTACTTAGTACCATAATAATCATCCAATGTAAATGTAATATTATTATTTTCATCAATAGTACCAAGTTTATTATTGTATCTGTTATCAGCATATGGACTAGCAGAAATATCACTACCTTTGACTGGATAGTTAGAGTCTACACTAAGTCCAACAGGTAGTAAGTCACTTATATTAATATTTTTTATCTTAGCACCTAAATCACCATTACCTCCTTGAGATTTAAGTTTGTTTCTTAAAGTAATTGTAAATAGAACCCTTCCACCAGGAGTACTATTTTTATTAGTAGGAATAGCAATGCTTTTTTCTAAAATAAAATCATCAACAAAAGAAAGAGTAACATTTTCGCTACTACTAGTTTCTATTAAATTATCATTTATATACAAATTGCTAGTGTTTACAAATGAAGTTTGATTATCTGAGCCAAGTTTGAATTTACATATAAGATTTAATGCTATAGAAATTCCTAAGTTGGTAATTCTACCAAAGTCAAACGTAATTAAGGTACCTTCATCAACTAGTGTTTGAGTTATATTTTTGATTAACCCAGAGATAGGAGGCAATACATAAGTTATATAAGATGGAATAAAGTCAGTTACTTTTGCACTATCTATATCCCCTTCAATACCGCTAAAACTAATATTAATTGTGTAGGTGAAATTATCTTCAAAATTAACAATAGTTTTATCTACATTTTTGAATAAAGCACTCAAATTAGCACCTCTCATTTTTTAATAAAATTATGTTACACATTAATTATAAAAGTAATAAGTGTTAATTTAGTATATGAATATAATTACTCAATCGCAACAATTTTTTCTAATGGAACTAAATAATAATTATCTTCTGACTTGAATATTGCAATTTCCTCATTTAAATTTATTATGTTTAGCATATTGATTTCATTTAGAAAAGAGGTAGCTAGTGTGATACTTACATATTGATTGAATGATTTTTTTGAGTGAAGAAAGTTAAAAAAATCATTTAATTGACTATGGTTTCTATTTTTATTTGGAATAGATTGTAATGATTTATTATGAAAATATTGGTTGATTGCCATTTCATTTATACTTTCACCATCAAATTTAATAAAACAAATGAAATTTAAGGAAACAATTTTACTTTCAACAGAAATAGTATTATTATTTATAATGTTTATAGAACCTGAGGCAATGCAGGATTCTTGGTCAATTAGATAACTAAATATGCTGATTTTAGCCTGATTATACATAAGATATGTAAGAAATTCTTTTAGCTCTTTTTTCGAATCAATCATTTCGGTTGCTTTACTGATTTCATTATTAACTCTTTCATATAAAGAATCTAGATTTAGAGTAATATTATTGCTGCTAGTTGAGGGATTATTGGGATTTAATGTAACTCGTAGTGGGTTATTTGGATCTTGACTTTGTTGAGCATAAGTCTGCTGAGAATAAGGGTCATAGCTAGTTTGTTGGTAGTAAGGTTGTTGCCCATAAGCCTGTTGTCCATAGCTTTGTTGAGAATAAGGGTCATATGAGCCTTGTTGATAGTAAGATTGCTGTCCATAAGTCTGCTGTCCGTAGCCTTGTTGAGAATAAGGGTCATATGCGCCCTGTTGGTAGTAAGATTGTTGTCCATAAGTCTGTTGTCCGTAGCCTTGTTGAGAATAAGGGTCATATCCACCTTGCTGATAGTAAGATTGTTGTCCATAAGTCTGTTGTCCATAACCTTGTTGAGTATAATTTTGTTGTGTGTAGTCTTGATTTGGGGTACTAGTATTTTGTTGTTCATTATTTAAGTTATCATTTTCAGCCAATAAATTCACCTCCCTTATTTCTATTATTATTTTATTCTAGAAATTGAATTAAAATTACCCACTAAAAATTGTTTAGTGGGTAATTATTAAATAAAAATTGTTTAGCAGTATGGAGGATAAGGAACGCAATTATTACTTCCACATGGAGCGCATGGTTGAGGTGGTTTAGGAGGACAAGGAACGCATGCATGGCCCATTGGAGTAGGCATTGGAGGTGGTATTATTTGTTGTCTAGGCATATAAGAGGCAACATAAGATTTAGCAGTTACAGCAGAGTATTGGAAGAATGTCATTACTATTCCATACCAATCTTGCATTATTACCTGTAAATCTGTTATAGAATTTACAAATTTAGCCATTAATAATTCGAATAACTTGCTACCGATACATCCACAAGTATCTATATAAGCAAGTAAACCATTGATAACTTCAAATATAGCTACTAATTGAAGTATAGATACAACTAGTGTTGCTAATAATTGTGCTGTAAGTGTAATATCAGAGCAAACATCATTACACTGAATAGAATTAATTTTGTTTTTTAAATCTCTAAGTACATCTAAAAACCTTTCAAGTTGAGTCTTGAATCCATAATCTGTAATAGATGCATCTGATAGTTCGTCAGTTACAAAGCTTATCATATCATCTAATAAATCAGAAATAGTTGTTTTTATAGGTGGAATTATAACCGTTGGCGGAGTCGTTGTATTATCTACATATCCAACATTCCATAAAGAACAATCAAAACAAATAGTAGCAGTTATATTATGATCATTCAAAGCCCCTAAATATAAATCTTTGTTGATAAGTGTAGTTAAATTATTCACTAAAGTTTCTATTGCTGGAACACTTCTAGACATTTTGTCAAAACCCCTTTTCAATATAATATTTAAGTCTGAACTTAGACTCTTGATAATACTATATGGGTGTTAAATTTTTTTGTGACTTGTCCAATAAAAAAACTACCACTAAACTAACGTGTAAGTTAGTAAAGCAGTAGTTTTTTATTCTAGTATAATGGTCCGCCTTGTTGAGGATATCCACCGCATTGTCTTGGTTGAGGAGGAGCAGGAACACATGCATATCCAGTAGGGTTAGGCATTGGAGGAGGTGCTATTTGTTGTCTAGGCATATAAGATGCAACATAAGATTTTGATGGCATAGCAGAATATTGGAAGAATGTCATTACTATTCCATACCAATCTTGCATTAATCCTTGTAAATCTGTTATAGAATTTATAAATTTACCCATTAATAAATCAAATAATTTACTTCCTATACATCCACAAGTTCCTATATAAGAAAGTAATCCATTTAATAACTCTAATATTGTTAATACTTGTCCAACTGTCATTACTAGAGTAGCTAATAATTGAGATGTTAAAGTAACATCTGAACATGTGTTATTACATTGTATAGAATTTATTTTATTTTGAAGGTCTTGAATAATTGTTAAAAGTCTTTCAATTTGAGTTTTAAATCCGAAGTCTTTTAAATTAGAGTCTGATAACTCATCATTTAATAAACCAACTATATCTGTTAATATACCAGATACCGTTGTTTTTACAGGCGGTATTATTGTTTGAGGTACAGTACCAGTTGTTATTACGTATCCATTATTCCATAAAGAACAATCAAAACAAACTTCAGTGGTTATATTATTATCAGTTAGAGCTCCTAAATACAGATCTTTATTCATAACTTGTACTAGATCGCTGACTAATACTTCTATTGCTGCTACACTTCTAGCCATAATATGTTTCTCCTTTTTTTAATTAGTTAATATAAATTAGAAGTACTCAATCACTTCTTAATAAAAATATATGAATGCATATATAGACTTGTTACAATATAATACAAAAAAATGTATATTTTTAAAAATATTAATTAATGAGCAGTATTTAAAAAAATAGAAGAACTATATATATAGAAACTTAATATTATACAGTAAGGGATTTTTTCCTAAAAACATAAGGAGATGATAAATATGATTTACAAGATAACTACAAATTCAGCGCCTATAAAAGTGCAACCATTGTCTAATGCAGAAATAGTTAATAGAATGGATATAAATACCCAAATAGATGTAATTGAAATAGTAGATAGATGGGCCGCATTTATATATGACGATAATATTTGCTATATAAGCAATATATATATAAAAAAAGTGGATACAGAAGAATGTAAATTTGTAGAGACAGAAGACACTCAAATGGAGGAAGAGGATATTAATACTATTGAGAAAATAGATAACTCTAGTAGAGAAGCTAAATCAATAGTAGTTAGATATATAGACAATAATTCTAGTCAAGATATTATAAGCCCTATTGTGTATAATGATACAAATCTAGATAGTAATGTATATGAAGCTGTAGAGATATTTGGATATAATGTACTGGGAGATTCGACACAGGAAGTAGTGATTCTATCAGATTATTCTGATTTAGAAATAGTTTTTAAATACGAAAAAATACTAGGAAAAATTACAATTCAATATATAGATTATGATAATCAAGTAGAAATTTCACCAGCGGTTATATATGAAAACTTGGATTTAAATAGTTATACGCTCAACTCAAAATATATACCTGGGTATTTTAATATAGAGTACTCTTATTATGAAGTTGATTTAGATAAGTATAATACTGAAAAAAATATTCAATTTAATTATAAAAAAATATTAGGAAAAATTACTGTCAAATATGTAGATATTATAAGTCGAGAAGAAATAATACCACCTACTGTAATAAATGATATTGAACCTGATAAATATATATATTCAGCTAAAGAATTACCAGGATATAAAGTAGTTGGATTAGACAGTAAATCAATTAATATAGATGATACATTAACAAATTGTGAGATTTACTTTGAATACAGATTATGGGATGTTAAGAATGAATAAAGGAGCAAAAATATGAGTTTGCAGAATATATATTCAAAAAATATTAATGGAATGTTAGACTATGCAGGTAATACATTAGGATTAAATGGATCTTGTATTACTTTTAATAATATCTATCAGGGCTGTAATTCACCTGGTACTAGTGGAGTTTGTGGAACTTGGATTACAACAGATACAACTAGTTCAGCCAACACAAACTGGGCAAATTTTGTGAATAATCTTCCACCAGCTATAACTAATGGAGGTACTACATTTGATTATAGCCAAAATAGTTCATCAGATGAGATAGAAATTCCATTAGGAGCAGAAATCGATTATGCAGTGCTTATATGGTCAGGAAATAATGGATCAGGGAATGTAGATATCTCTACAAAAGCAATAAATTTTAAAACACCACAAGGTCAAAATCAGTCAATTTTGCCAGAAAATACATTTTTAAGTCCTTTAAATAATGGCTATTATACTTGTAGTAGAGTGGTTACATCTATTGTAGAGCAAGGTGGAAATGGATTTTATACTTGTGGAAATGTATATTCAGAATTTAGAACCAATATGGCATCAGCAGGATGGTTATTAATAGTAGTTTACAAACATCAATCATTAGGATTTGTAAACATTAATAT
>NZ_JBOFYU010000011.1:0-12075 GCF_051654825.1 Clostridium sp. | reverse complement strand
TCCAGTGATAATTTCTATTTCATTTTTTATACTACATTTACGGCATGTTATTCTACCATTTACAAATAATGATTTTAATATTTCTTTATAATAAAATTTCTCTTTACACTTTTTACACCTTCCCATAGCATAGCCCTCCCCAAATTAAAAATTCTATGTTTAAAGTATATTTGTTATAAATTGTATATTGTTATTTCTATACAAAAAATTACAGTATAAGTATATTATAATATTTATTGTAAAATAATGCTATATTTAAAAATATTATAATGAAAAAGACTTCTTTTTGTTACAATAAGAAACCTTTAATATAAAATGAAGTTTTAATCAATTTTACTGTACCAGATGATATAAATGTAAAATGCATTAATGATAAATACTTTTTGAAGTTTATTTAAAATTGAATTATATAGTTTATATAAAAGGCAAATCTTTAAATTAATATATTACTTTTTTTATTATTTTTAATGATATATAATAGTATGTAAAATTTAATTGAGCTTGGAAAGGAAATTTATATGATAAAGATTGCAATTTGCGATGATGAAAATATATTTACTGAAAAATGTATGGATATTATGAACAATATTAGAAAAGAGAAAGGATATAATATAGAAGCAGTTACATTTAATTCAGGTGAGGATTTAATAAAGTATATAATTATAAATGAATTTACATAAATAGTATTCTAATCATTTTCTCTTGAGCCTGTTAAAGGTTTTTTACTGTATCCAATTGGAGCACTGGTCATTTTATATTACCTCCTTTAATTTATTTGATTTTTTTATGTATATATATATTAGAATACTGGAGCATGAAGTTATCATTGATAATAAACAAACTATTCTCCATGTGCTAATAATACCAAAATCATTAAATATTTTTCCAATAAATGAAGTTCCCATCATAGAGCCTAAAGACCAAGAAACTGATATTAAAGAACTTAATCTAGCCATATAATTTTTAGGACTATTATTCGCTATAAATACATTTAAATTGTTCATTAAAAGAATTTCTGCACATGTCCATATAAAGGTTGAAATTAAAAATAATGGTAAGGTTTTAATTATTCCAATAACTCCAAATCCAATAGCAAATAGAATTGCTGAGACGGATATATTGACTAATGGATTAAATTTTTTGCTTAAATATGTGATTGGTGCAGTTATAAAACAAACAGTAATAGCACTAAAACTAATTAAAGAGGCATAAATATCTGCACCTCTCTCAATAAATATGTTGTCTAAAGTTAATGGCAATGCAAAAGATTGTTGAGAATATACCATTGTAATTATAATAAAGGTAATAAAAAAATATATAAAATAAGGCCTCTTAATTAATATAGTTAATAAGGTTTCTTTTTCTTTGAAGTCTATTGACTTATATTCATCATTTATATCGTCATTATTATTAACGAAAATAGCTACTAAAATTACTGCTAACAAACAACTTAAACCATCTCCCAAAAATAATAAATTTGTATAGCTATTATATAAAATCATTCCCAAAAGTGGTCCAATAATAGTCCCCAAATTAGAACACATATAAAGTAATGAATATCCTGCTTGTCTGGATTCTACATCAACTATATCAGCAACTAATGTACTAAGTGTTGGTACTACTGCAGAATACGACAAACTTGATAAGCCTAATAATAAAATTATAATGCTGGTATTTCCTACTACAGAACATGGAATTAAAAATATTCCAGCTAATGACTGAAATAATATATAAACCTTTCGTCTGCCAAATTTATCTGCTGCCTTTCCACCTATTATAGATCCCAAAAATGAACAGCATAATATTGCTGTCATAGTAACCCCTACCTCTTGAGCATTAAATCCTTTCTTTTGAGTTAAATACATTGTTAAGAATGGTATTACAAATGTTCCAAGTTTGTTTATCAACTGTGCTAAACAGATAATATATATTTCTTTTTTTAAATTTAAATACATGCTAAAAATATTAAACAAAAGTACTCTCCTTATCATCGATTATATTTAGATTTAAATCTTTTATTACTTATATGTTAATAAAATAATAGCAATATTTTACTAATTATTATTCTATTTAACATTAAAATTATAATAAGGATTTTAGACCTAAAGTATCTAAAATCCTTATTTGATACTTTATTAAGCGTTTGTTCTGCAAAGAACTTTAGCTACTATTTTTGTGTTTTGTTCTTTAACTAGAATAGGTTTTTCATATCTTTTCATTAGTTTCACCTCCTTAAAAATAATTTATAAAATATATAAAAATACAAACTAGATAATATTTTTATATAATTTAACTTTTTACTAAGCATAGTCATTAAACATATCCTCATTATCTTTTACTTTTAATCTTTTAAAACATAAAATAGTATCTGGTAAGTTAAAAATTAAATGCCCAATTATTATTCCTAAAATGGAACTAGTTGTATAAAAAATATAAGCTAATCCAATAGATAACATAAATTGATAAATATAACTTCTATGTGTAAACATTATATTAGCCCACCTATTTATATAATGTACGTGAACAAATAATATTGCAGAAACTAATATACTATAGATTCCTATATATGGTTTTAAAATACTAATTATAAAATATCTAAAAAATAGTTCCTCTCCAATTACTGCTATAATATTACTGTATTGCTCGAAGTAAAATGCTTTTTTGCTTAATGGTAATTTAGTTATAATATTGTCTCCTGAAATATACTTGAAGTTATGTCTTAAATTTGAAATTAAAAGTAGAGTTGAATATAAAATTGATAAACTTATGCTATTGATTAAATTAATATCTCTGTTGTTATTATTATTTATTGAAAATATTGGAATGTAAAATGCTAAATAATATATTATTACATGAATACTATTGCTATAGCTTATAAATAATTTTATTGATGGTACTAGTGTACTAGATAAAACTACTAATAAATAAAACATTAATACTTTATCCATAAAGCTAGGAATATTTAAAAATAGTATATATATAATTATAATAATGCTTATTATTTGTTTTTTAAATACATAGGGCTGTGTCATATAATTTTCCTTTAATATTTATTTAATTATTTTATTTTCTAATGCTATATATATAAATTCTTCAATATCATTTAATAATATAGAATTATCAATATCATATATTTGATGTAATTTTTCTATAATATTATTAATCGTGTTTTTTCCATCACATAAAGCAAAAATCCTTGCTCCAATTTCATTTGCTCTAAAAACATCATTGCTCTTTACAATAAAATAATCATTATCCTCTTTTATTAATGTATAGCCGATATTTTTTTTATAAATATTCATAGTTAATCTCCTCATAACTTGTTATTCTAAATTAATTATTGAAAGAATATTTTGTATTAATAGAATTTTATTTTCTATATGATTCTTTATGTTGCTTTCATTTATATTTGTAAAGAATTGTATTTCGATATATTGTTTGTAAATTTCCTTATCATTTATAATATTATAAGCTATTTTTGGAATCCACTTGGATTTTAATGTATAGATACCATTTTTAATATTATTTGATTGCAATGCAAAATCTAAGGAGTAATTTGTGCACAAAAGGGAACATAAGTATTCTTTAGCATTAAACATCTTTATTGCATCATCAAGCCAAGAATTTGATGTCAATATCATTTCTTTAAGAACATTTTTTTTAAAATTAGATTTACTAATAACTTCTTTTATTTCATTAGCTAAACTTAAATTATTAATTGCTTCACCAACCATTAATCTATTTATAAATGTTAAATAATCTGTATTTAACTGTTTTGTACTATCACTAATATTATTAACTATATTGTAAACATCCTGGATGTTCCAATATTCTATATCTAAACTTATATTTTTAATATATTTAATATCTGTTACCCACTTTTCTCCTTTTCTTTTTTCAGTAAGATTAATTTCATTATTATCAGATTTAGATATTACATATATATCTAAATCTGAACTTTTATTTCCTAATCCTTCTAAGTGTGAAGTATACAATATGACAATTGAGTCATCTGCAAACGATATAGTTTTTAATATATCATCTATAGATAAATCTATTTCCTTCAATCTTTTTACTAACAACTTATTCATTAATTATCTCCTCATATAAATTATTTTTAGTTAGCATATTATCTGAACATATATAAATATACTGAAAATACTATAAACCAAATTGATAATATTTAATTTAATGTAAATCTATCCTATTATTAAAAATTAACTTGATAACGTATTGCTTGTACTAAAAATATTGAAATTATAATATAAAATATATTATAGGTTTAATTTTTACATTAATAACAATAATCAATTTTATAGATATAATTTAATAGATATTTGGCTATAATATGTATATTTAACCAATATTCTACAAGTGCGTTAAACAAACTTCATCCCTTTTATCAATATCATTTAAATTTCCTTCTATTTTATGTTTATATTCTATATATTCATTTTCAATTTCTTTAAAGCAAAGAACATCTCTAGCTTTAATATTTTTCTTATATTGGATAGCCCTTGCTCTACATCCTCCATAACAAATATATTCATATTTACAACAATCGCATTCACTATCTTTTTCAAAAACATTATTTGCTTTACTCCACAATTCGAGAATATCTTCATCTCTTATATTTCCAATAAAGAAATCATCATCTAACATTACACACGGTTTTATATCGCCATATGGACTAATGTATAATAGATCTTTACCAGCTGCACATCCCCATCCTAAAGTTTTGTTTAGTCTACCAAATTTATTTGTTAAAACAGTATTTATTCCTTTAATTTTTACATTTGTATCTTTTCTAACTTTGTCTATTTTCATAGCTAGATCATAGTATTTTTTAGTAAAATCTTTTTGACTTATTAAGTTATTCTTATCCTTTCTTAAAAAACTTAATTTTACTGTTTTTACATTAAATTTTTCTGAAAATTTTACTACTCTTTCGAGCTTCTTAATATCAAAATCTATATCTATAACCATTTTTAGAGCTAAGTTTACATTTGTTTCTTGAGATACTTTTATTATATTATTACTAACCAAATCAAAATCTTGTCCAACTCTTTGTTTGTTTCCTAGTTCAGTTATATCATCAATACTAATTGTAAATGAAGTAAGTAAGTTTTTTCTTAAAAATTCTAACTCACGTTCTCTTATTAAAGTTCCATTTGATGTGACTGAAACGTTTATTCCATTTTTATACGCATATTCAATAATTTGGAAGATATCTTTATCTATAAAAGGCTCTCCGCCAGCAATAGAAAGTTTATAAATAGTATTTTTTCTCATAGTATCTATTAAGCTCATCTTTTCATTTAGAGTTAAATAATTTCTAGAAGAGTTAACTTTATTCTTATTGTAACAATATTTACAACTTAAATTGCAATTATAAGTAATATCATAATATATTCTTAACGGAGAGGACAACGTATGTCTATTATTATTAACTGAAATAACTTTACTTTTACATGGCAAAAGTTCTACTTTTTCATCGCTATAAATATATGTATTTTTATTCTGATCAAAAAATAATTTATTATTACTAATATCTTTATTACTCATTTAATATCCCCCATTAAAATCATTCAATAATAGAATTTATATTTCCTAATTTCATCAAATCAATATTCAGGTTTTTACTCTGTATATCTTTTTCTATATCATCTAATTTGTTAATAATCCTCATATTATTAATATGTGATTTTATCTTTAGAATAGCTTCTTGTTCTAACGTGATTATATAATTAATATCGCTTATATCAGGCTCTAACTTATAAGTGATATTAAATATTTCTTTTCTTGTAATACTGTCAAGAATAATTCTATAATTATACAAATCTTCTCTGTAGTTATTAACATTTAATATTTTGCTTGCCTTTTCTAAATCTCGTATCCTTCTCCTAGTTTTTTCAAGTGTATTAATAATATTATTAATTGAATTAAACAAAATTTCTATTTTGTTATCTTTAAATTTAAATTCCGTTTCTTTATAAAGTAAACCATCCTCTATAACTTTATTTCTTAAATCCGTTCCTTCTAGAAGTGATACTTTGGTTGATAACTTTTTTATTGGTATATCTGTATATCTCTCGAATAATTTTACATTATTTAAAAAGCTTTTTATTGTTGTGTACGGGGTAAATATTATAGTTCCTATTCTTAATCTAAATTTACTTTTAGGTTCAGCTTTAAAACCGCACTTATATAAAATATCTAATGGTTCATATATCTTATTAATATTTTTATTAAATATTAATAACTCATCTTTATCACAATTTTCTATTCCGATGAAAATATCTCTTAATCCAACTCTTTGTAAAGATTTAATTGCTTCCTCAGTAATAGTATCTGGTCGTGTTTGAAAGCTAAATGTAATGCTGAAATTTAGTTTGCTTATAAGATCTGCTAGCTTATGTGCTTTTTCAATACCTTTTTTTCCTGGTAGAAGCAAGCACTCATCCCAAAATATGAATTTATATGCTCCATATTTATCATTTAACATCTTTATCTCATTAATAACAGATTCTAGACTTCTCTCTCTGTATATTTTTCCTATATTAAGTCTACTTACATTGTGTAAAGAACAAAAAGAACAGCTTCCAATACATCCCCTACCCGCATAAATTACAAAAATACTATTTCTAATAAATTCTCTTCCATAAAAATCAATTCTCTTATCTATACAATCCCTTGCCATAAAAGGCAATTCATCTAAGTTTTCTATGAATTTTCTCTTTTTTAATTCTTGTCCTTCTCTTAGCAAAACTCCGGGAATATCATCTAATATATCACCATTTCTATAAGCATATATTAACTCCTCCACTGTCTTTTCACCTTCACCTATGCAAATAGCATTAATATTTTTATTTTTTAAATAACACGTAGGATTTGATGATACGCCTATTCCACCAATAAAAATAAATAAATCTTTATTAATATTTTTTAATTTATTACAAAGATCATTTATCCTTTTACTTAGCTCGTTAGATGAAAATAAAATTGAAATTCCTATAATTTTAATTTTATTTTTTATAACATAATCTAAAATATCATTTTCATTTAACTTTCCATCTATAGTTGGATCTATTACATCAACACGTTCACCTAAACTTCTTAAATAACTTACTATAAATAATAATCCTGCCGGTTCGTAAAAATTCTTTTCAAATTGCCCGTTTAAAAATAATATTTTCTCTTTTTTCATTTTAAAAACCCTTTTTCCTTTAAATATTTATAAACATCTTCACTAATAATCTTGAAAATTTCATCTAATAATAAATTTTCTTGAATTGTTTTTATATCTTCAAGTTGAGATATTTTTCTGAAATTATCCCTTAATTCTACTAGTTTTACTGTTTCTTTAAATAATACGGTTTCCCCATCATTACGTAATTTATTACGCTCTTTTAATATTTGTATATTCTCATCAATATAAAAACTAATATTGGGTTTTGGTATATGATTATATAAATATATAAAGTCTTCTAATGATTTGTTATATAATGCTCTGTAACAAATTTCATCATAAACATATCTATCAAATAAAATAATTTTATTCTTATGAATTAATTTTAAAATTACTCTATCAAACCAATTATTTATATCTTCTAATTTTACTTTTGCTAACTCTTCAATTTTTTCATCATTTTTAAAAAAATTATTTTGCAAAATATCTTTTTGCAATTCTATATTTCTTTTTGATTTCATATAAGGTCTTAATAAAATAACATCATACTCTGAAATTCTATATAAAATAGAATCTAAATCAGATAAATCATCGTAACTAAGTTTTGGATTAAAATCATAAACAGAGCAAGAAGATAAATTAAATTTTGAACATATGTATTGTCTCAATAAATCAATTTGTGTACTTTTTCCGGAACCATCAATTCCTGATATTGATATTATATTACTCATTTTATATCTCCTACATTTCTTTTAATTATTTAATTTATATAATCTCTCAAAAAATCTGTTTCGCTTTGACAATGCTTGCTTATTCTTTAAATAATGTATGTTACTTAATTCATTTAAAATTAAATCTTCTGCTAATTTTAAGTTGTCGTATTCAATCTCCAATTCATAATCATAAAAATTTAAATACAAATTTTTATCTAAACATATTTCCATATTTTTATTGTGTAATTTGTATTTATATCTTTCCGTTAACATATCCCCCATAACATAGTAATAATTATTTTTACTCTGTTTAAGTGTATAGTTAATAAAATTGTTAATTTTATGGCAACCTTTTGTACTCTTTTCATGTAAAATATAGTCTATTTCTTTCCCCGTTAAAGAGAGGGTTAATTCTTTTTTTATAAGAGCATACTCTTTCTCTTTTTTTAAAGGTATCTTTATAGTCAATTCTCCATTTTTTTTATCTATAAAAGTTCGTATTCTAATAGTTATATTTATACTATTAAATAGAGAATCTTTAGTATCTATATAATAATTTCTCTGATATTTATGATGTACATCTACATGTTTATCATCTAAGAGTCCTTTTATATCTAAAAAATCTTTTGTATCTAATAAAATTTTTATTTCTTTTTCAATAATATTCATACATCCCCTTAATTGAAAATTAACCTATATTTATATTTAATTACCATATATACCATTATATGTATTAAAATACATTTGTCTACTATTATTTTGCTTTTTTCGATAATTTTATATTACATTTACATCTTTTATGCAAAATATTTACTTCTTTTTTCCTAAATTTATATCTAAGATAAAAATAACTCTATAATTTTACATGATTTATTTAGCGAAAATATATGCTGATTTTAACTTTTTATGCTATAGATAACTTTATTTTTAATTCAACAAATATTATGAGTGTTAATTTGAAATTAAAACTATTTCGTAGTTAAATTTGATAACTTCCTAAAATTTCAATATAATTTAGAAAATTAATTTAAAGGTTTCATATCATGATATAAAAGAATAATTCAATATTATTCAAATATCTAATAAATATTAGATTAACCATAGAGTTATTAATAAATTGATTCACTTTATAATTAGCTCGATATTAATAACAGCTTAAAGCCATAAATTCGATATAAGATATTATTTAGAGTTTTTGGGGGAAAGTACTTTTAATATATGAAATGTAACGCATATCAAATTATAATTTTAGATTTAATAACAGAAAAATATTATAATGTTATTAAAGTTAATAAGCCTTTAAAATTATAAAGTAACGACAAAAATCCAAATGATATAAAAGGTTGTGAAGGTAACCGGAATAACATTAGTAATTCTTTGGATTTTCAAAAGATATAAGAAAAATAATTTATACAGCTAATGTTACTGAATATGTTAATAGTCAATTTAGAGAAATTATTAAAAAAATAATATTTTAAAATTATTAGTGTATATTGAAAATGTTATATTTAGAACCGAAAGAGTTTATTCTAAATGGACTAGAAATTATGCAAACTGGGACTTAATTATCAATGAATTAAAAATAATATTTTCTGATACATTTTCAAAAGGAGCATAAAAAAAACTTCAACAAAGGTTATACAATGTTAAAGTTCTTTTAAAAGAAATCTTCTATCTACGTATATTATTCACCTTAATTGGTGAATATATATAATGAATTGAAGATAAAATATAAATCAAAATTTCTTTAATTATTTCTAAGAAGAAATTTCAGATACACAAAGTTTTTACAGGCTCAAACCTTAGCATGGAATACCCGCTGCTAAAGTTATTTCACAAGATATTTTCTTTTCTTGTATAGTATTAACTTCAATAGGTGAATGTATTATACAAGGAATTGTATAATATAATTAATTTTAATCTTAAAATCTTATTTATTATCAAATAGGATTTTAAGTTCACACAAAGTTTTTTACACTCTCACCATTATTTATAGGATTCCTTCCATTTATTTTATTTTTCAAGTTAAAGTTTTACATTAAAGGTGGGGATATTATTCTAATATTTTAAAGTCTTTTCTTCTTATATGTGGTATATCTTAGCTATATTACTTATAGATTCATGTAAATTAGCAAGCTTAAATACTTTTTAGTAAGAAAAATTTCTTAAATATAATAAAACATTAATATTATACCGATATTTTATAAAAAAGCAGTTGAGTATATAGTTGCCTTTTATGATTTTAAAATATTAGATTTTATTTTATATTTATAGTGAATTCTTCTCCTACCTTTTTAAGATCATTACTAATTTTACCGCTTTCCTTTGGATATACTACTGCATATGGTGTTAATGTTATGGATGATGCTTCTTCTGAAATTTCTGTTTGATTTTTCATTAGGCCTTTAGTAAGTTCATCATATGAAGTATAAAACTCTACAGTATTTCCTAAATCATCATAGCCTTTTAATACTAGTAGTACATAGGGCGAATTTATATCTTTATTTGCAATATTATAATAAATCTTTTGACCAACATCATTGCTTACATATTTATTAAGTATTATTTTTTCATTATTTTCTAAAGTAAAAGAATGATCTATCTTAATATCTTTAGTATTGGAATTTAATACATCTCCGTTAGCTTTAAATTCAAAGTTCCAAGGGCCATCTATTGTAGTTTTTTCGTTATTGATATTTATATATGCAGCAGTATTTTTAATTTCTATGAGTGCTTCTCCAACTGTAAGTTCAGAGGTTAAGTTATATATATCAACACTTTCTACAGTATGTTCATCAATTCTCTTACTAATACCACCTACTGAATTAGATATTTTTTCACCATTAATATATGCAGAACCAGATACTGATACGATGTCATTTTTACCTAAGATAGTATCAGATTTTATCAATGTTGATATAATAATTTCATCTTTATTTAAAATTGCTTCATTTAATGTAACTGTTAAACCATCTTTATATATAGACTTATCAACTTCTATCCTATATTCATTTAAATCATTATTTAATCCTAAAAAATTAGATATGTGAGAAATAAAAACTTTTACTGAAGCAAATACTTCTTTATTAGATATTGTTCCTAAGACACTTACTCCAAAAACAGCAATTAATGTTGACGCTATTAAGATTTTTTTATAATTCCTTTTATTTTTGTAGCTTATATTATTATATCCTTTATCCACTGAAGCTTTAATAATGTCATCTAACTTTGAGGAAACCTTTATGTCATCCATGTTTATATGTTTCATATCTATACTCCCTTCATATATACTTTTAGTTTTGATAAACTTCTATTTAATCTACTTTTTACCGTTCCAATAGGTATATTTGATTTAGAGGCTATGTCTTTTAGGGATTTATCATCTAAGTATCTCATGATTATTAATTCTCTTTCTTTTTCGGAAAGTTTGAGTAAGGCATTTTGTATTTCTTCATTAAAGTCATTTTCTATGTTTTCTGAAAGCAATTTGTTTTCAAAATCATTTATATCTACTAAAACAACCCTAGAATTTTTTTTAATATGATCTTTACAAACATTTATAGTAATTCTAGTAATCCAAGTATTAAAATATTGAGGTTCTTTTAAAGTTTTTAGAGATTTTATAGACTTTATTATAGTTTCTTGAATACAATCTAAAGCATCATCCTCATTTTTTAAATACATAAAAGCAACTTTATATAAATCATTTTTTATTGGTTCTATCAATTTAATAAAGCTATCCTTATCTCCTAAAATAGCTTTTTTTAATAAGAGCTCATTAATCATTTTATCAACTCCCTTCTGAATGCAGTCATATAATAGACGATTTAAAATTTAAAAAGGTTCCATAAATATAATAAAAGTGCCTAATAAATTAAGCACTTGAAATTGAAAAATTATTTTAAATTTTTCTAGCTAATATGTTATTTTATCTCTTTTACATATCTATTTAATTATAAGTGAGTTTTCCCAATAGATTGTTATTTTCTATATCTACAACTACAATAGAGCCTCTTTTATAGTCAGCTATATCATATTCATTTTTTATTCTTGTAGCTTCAGACTCTAGTAACTTTTTAATACCTTCATCCTTAGACTCAATTTTTATAGATAACCCATTTTCTTCTAAGATTGAAATTGCTTCATTTAAGCTCTTTCCTACTATATTTACAT
>NZ_JBOFYU010000010.1:0-2918 GCF_051654825.1 Clostridium sp. | reverse complement strand
AGCTTGTACTGTCTTGTTTTGCTATGTCTAACATTCTGTGTTGTTGAAGCGAAATTAGTGCATCTGCTACGTTATAAACATCAACAGCAGCTGCAGTTGGTTTTACGCTTGAGTATGTTCTAGTTCTAGTTATTGTCTTGCCATTTTCTCCTAGACCACAGTCTAATTTGATTCTTAATGATGAAGGATTCTTTGTTTGTACAACACTATCTGCATATGTTACAGGTTCCATATCATTACCTCCTTGGTTGTTTGGTTTATTTAACTTAATTGTAATTAGGATTAGGTGCAATGTCCTAAAATATAGTTGATGAATATTTTTTCTGATTTTAATTAATGAAAATTTATGAATAGGTGATGGGATGAAAGTATTTGATGAAGTCGCACAGTTAAGAAGGAGATAGCTCGTTTAAATGATATTATAGCTAGGTTAGAAAAGAGCTATTAGGGGGTGTATTTATGTAAGTAACGATGAAATAAAGATATTCAAAGAATGTGATTATAATGACGTAATATCCATAGATAGAAGTGAATTAACCTATAATGTTTATAGCAAGTTATGGTCAAGATAAATAAGATTTAGTTCAAATAGATAATAAAAGAGGTTGAATTTTTATTAATCCAAAATGTGTTATTTAATGACTAGTTTGCTCGAACATATTGTAATTAAATTAAATTTAGTCTAAATTTAAGAGGTATTTTTAGATAGGTTTAAAGACATAAGGAGATTAATAGCATGCAAAGAAAACTTTATAAATCATTGGCGTTAACACTTGTATCAGTATCACTACTAACTAATAGTGCATATGCTACGGACGCAGTTTTTGATTCAAATAAGGTTCAAAGCACACATAAAAGTAGTGAAGATATATTAAGAAGTGCAAGTAAGCCTAAAACATTTACTGTAAGTGGGAGACATTACATGAATACAACTGGTTCATGGTTATCATCAGGTCTGGCTTATGGAACTACAGATATTAAGAAAACTATGGGGGTTCATGATCCTGCCGGTTGGTTAGGTGCCCATACTAATTTATACAATGAAGCAACTGGTAGAGTAGCAGCAACTGGTGATTGGGATTATACTACTAATATGTCTTCAAATCTTAGAAGGCAAACACCTAAAGTATCTGGGAAAGGTAGATATTATACAAAAGGAACAACTAAAGTGTATAATGGGAATGGATATACATCTGTTGGGGCGAATCAAAGTCCAATAGTAATAATAAAAGAAATGGGAATAAAAATATCAGATGAAGAATTAAAAGAACGTCAATATTTATATGAAACAAAGCAGTTAATAGCAGCAGAAGGACAAAATGGAGTAGAAGGATATGTTTTGGAGTCTGATTTATATAATGAAGAAATTCAACCGAATACCCCTGAAGAGGCAGTTAAGTATTCTTTAAAAAAGAAAATTCAAGGTGATAGGTTTATACCTCTTTATGATAACGATGGTATAACTGTTATAGGAACATACAAAATAGACTAATTTGAAAACACCTACTTAAGCTTAAAAGCGGAGTACGGTGTTTTTTATTAAATAAATAGTATAATATAAAGTAAATGAGGTGGACTTATGGGTTTAAAAAGATTCATATTAATTACAATTGGGTTAACTATATTTGTAATTTCTTCATATGAAGAAACTAAAGTTGAAATTACTAAGTATAATACTACATTTAATGTTAATGAAAATGGAGAGACATATGGTACTTATCTGATAAATGATGGAGAAACTATAGAGCCAGATTTAATAGCAGCACAAGGCAAAGATGAAATAGAAGGATATGTTAAAAAGAAGGATTTGTATGATGAAGAAAATCAACCGAATACTCCTAAAGAGGCAGTTCAGTATTCTCTAAAAAAGAAAATGAAAGGTGATAGATTTATACCTCTTTATGATAAAGACGGTGTAACTATTATAGGCTCATATCAAGTTAATTAATGTTTATTATAAAAAATAGATGATAAAATAAAAGCTATTAAAGAAAAGAATACGAGAAGATGTTTCGCCAACGCGGTGCTCAAATTATAGATTTTGTTAGGGGTAAATATGGGGGAGATTATTTTTTTTACAGCAAGTTGTTTTTTTATTAATATTTTGTTTTCAGGGGTTATTTTATATTGTTTTTCTGCTTTTAAGAAGAAGGGATGAAGATATTTATATGATAATAAAAGAGGTTGAGATTACAAGTGATATGGGATTAAAGCTATCTATGGAAGATGATTTATATGTTGTTAAGTTATATGAAGATAGTCTATCTGGGTACAGGGAAAGTGTTGTATATAAGTGTAAGGTGAGTGATTCTAGTATAGAGGATATGATTGAGCATATAGATAAAACTCATAGGATCATAATGCAGCAACAGTAGTTAAATAAGTTTTTAGGCAAATAAAAAAGCTATAGTTTTTCGGGGGACTATAGCTTAATGGGGGAGATTGAATTTTTAGTAATCCGATCATAGTTTAATTATGATTTGATTTAAAATTTATATACATATTTCATTAAAATAAGAGAAAATTAGGTAGTTAAGTTATTTTAAGAGAGTAGTGGAGGATAGCTGAAGTAGGAGCAAAAACCGCTCCTTCATCAGCTATCTTTACTTGTATCTTGGGGTCAAAAGCTCTGGGGTCAAGTCTGACATCACAGATTGCAGCAAAAAGCGCTGCAAACTGTGATGCCAGACTAAAGAAGGTCCGATGCTTATAGTGAATATGCAATAAAATAAATAAGTGCTAATGCAGCTACGGTAAAAATAAATTCAGATTTTATATAAGTTTCTTTACTTTTATTAATAAATCTATTTTTAGTTTTTTTCAATACAATCCACTCCTTTTATAGGTGGAGTATAGACTTATTTGAAAGAATAGATACTAGATTTATATATTGTTGTAGTTGCTATACTAGTTTTTTG
>NZ_JBOFYU010000009.1:0-7041 GCF_051654825.1 Clostridium sp. | reverse complement strand
CTATATATTTTAATATTTTTTATAATTAATGTCAATAAGTTTATTTTATCTGATTATATCTTAATAATTAAAATGATTTTACTACAAATTTTAAGATTTATTTTTAGTTATATGGGTATTTATTTATTATTACAACTTGGAGGTATATGCAAATGAATTATAATAATAATTTTAATTTTTATATAGAAGAACTTATGAATCACATTTATAAACAAAAACTATACAAACTAGCTTACAAATCAAATGTAAATACTACTAATAGCAATATTAACTATTATTATTTACTAATTAATTCTATATCAAAATCAGATATTTTACCTGATGTAGATATGGAGAAAACTATAAGAAATTATATAGAATCTAGTTCTGAAAATTACTTTATGAGAAAAGCTATGTCCATAGAAAAAAATTACTTATATCCTAAATTATTTGATTCTAATAATAATCCTAAAGTAGATTACAACTATTCAAATGCACTTATTACACTTTGGAAAGGTGATATGGATGAATTTTATATAGAAGAAGCATACAATAGATTTAATAAAGATTCTTTCTTAAAATTTGTTAAGGATAATCTTAGCAGTCTGCTAAATGATATATCAATATACATTGATAATACGAAGGAAAATAATAAAATAGTTATAGAATGTTTAGATAAAGATGACCTATTAGATAAAATTAAATCTATGATATTAGATAAATCACTAGAATTTGAGTGGGCCGAATTTTTAGTTGATATGAACAGTCTAAGAAATGAAATGCTTACCTTTGCTGGAGATTTAAATATATATAGCGAGTTTGATAAGCTTGAAGATAATACTAAATATTGTTTAGATAATCATTGTAAATATAATTCTCATGAATTATTTGATATATTGACTAATGATAAAGGATTCATATGGATAGATGGAATAGGTTTAGTAACTAAATAGACTTTATACTTAAAATAGTTGTATCTTGGTGTTATATATCTAAGATACAACTATTTTTTATAGATCCAGATTTAATATACTATTCAGTTCTTAATGCTTGTATTGGCTGTAGCTTAGATGCCTTGTTTGCAGGTAATATTCCAAACACTAGCCCTACCACCATTGAAAATCCTAAGGATAATATAACTACATTCCATGATATTGATGCCTCTATACCCATTACTGAGTATATTACATTAGAGCCAATTATTCCAATAATAGCCCCAATTATTCCTCCAAGCAAACTTACAACTACTGATTCTATTAAGAATTGAATTAATATCGTCTTTCTCTTTGCTCCTAATGCTTTTCTTATTCCTATTTCTTTAGTCCTTTCACTTACAGATACCAGCATTATATTCATTATCCCGATTCCACCAACTACTAGAGATATACTAGCTATAGCACCTAATACTATCCCCATAGTACTTTGCATAGATTCCATAGACTCTATAATTTCTTGTTGGTTGAATACATTATAACTGTCTTCATCTTTAAAAATGCTGTATAGTTCACCTTCTAGCTTCTTTACAATATAGTTTATTTTGCTATCATTTTCAGAACTTATATATACACTTGATATTGATGTGTTTTTTACTAATCGTTGACCTGATGTTAATGGTAGTACTATGCTATTATCATAAGTATTCATAGCATTTTCCCCTTGTGAATTAAGCACACCCACTACCTTGTATGGTACACCATTTAAGTTTATAGTTTTACCTACAGGCTCATTAAGTCCAAATAAAGTATTTGCTATTTCACTTCCTAATACTACTACCTTGCTACTATAATCCACATCTATATCTAGTATAAATCTACCTTTTGATATTTCCATATTTTTCACTTCTTGATAGCTTTCTGTTGTAGATATAGCGCTTACACTTTCTTTTTCTCCATTAAAGCTAGCCAGTACATTTCCATTTGTTACAGGTGCTATGCTTTTAACTCCATTTATATCTTTTAGCCTATTACTATCTTCTACTGTAAATTTGTTACTAGCATCATTAGACATTATATTTACAGTTACTAGGCTTGATCCTAATCCGCTCATTTCATCATTTATACTTTGCTGCATCCCATTTGCCACTGAAACTAACATAGTAACACTGCATACTCCTATTATTATCCCTAGCATTGTAAGCATTGTTCTGAGTTTATTAGATAATAGTTGTTTAAATGCCATCTTAAAACTTTGATAAAGATCCATACTCAACCTCCTTTACTCGTGTATTTTTCCATCTTTTATATATATTTGTCGATTTGCCTGATTTGCTATCTCGCTATCATGAGTTATCATAATTATTGTACGTCCTTCTTTGTTCAAATCATGCATTATGCTTAGTATCTCTTTACTAGTTTTACTATCTAAAGCACCCGTTGGCTCATCTGCTAGTAGTATTTGAGGATTGGTAGCTATAGCTCTTGCAATAGCCACTCTTTGTTGCTGACCTCCTGATAATTGATTAGGCATGTGAGTTTTTCTATCTTCTAGCCCAACTTTTTTTAAACAATCTACAACTATTTCCCTTCTTTCACTTGCTGGTACACCTTGATATATAAGTGGTAATTCCACATTTTCATAGGCATTTAGTTTATTTAGTAAATTAAACTGCTGAAATATAAATCCTATTTTTTTATTTCTAATTTCACTAAGATCATCATCTTTTAGTTTGTTTATATCCTTGCCGTCTAGTTTATACATGCCTTCATCTACTAAATCTAGGCAACCTACAATATTCATAAATGTTGACTTTCCTGAACCTGATGGTCCTACAACTGCAACAAAATCACCTTTATCAATTTCTAAACTTACATTATCTAATACCTTTAAATACTCATCCCCCATTGTGTATGTTTTACAAATATTATCAACTTGAATAACTTTTTCACTCATAATTGACCTCCTTTTAATTAGAACGCTTCATATTTGATCCACCACTTGGCATAGGTCCACCTTGCCCTTGGCCTTTCATCATTCCTTGTCCACCCATACTTGGCATTCCTCCTGGCATCCCCATTTCATTACTACTACTATTTTCTTTTATACTAGGTAATTGTATTTCCTCATCTTCATTTAATCCACTTGAAATTTCTATATAATCTTCATTATGTATCCCTACCTCTATTGCCTTAGTTTCACTAGTACTAGGTATATTTACAAAGTAATTTCCATCATTATCTTTTTTAACACCTTCTATTGGTACATATAAAACATCATCTTTTCTATCACAAACTATTTCTAAACTAGCAGTCATCCCGGGCTTTACTTCACTAGTATAAATATCCTCCTTATTTATCCATCCTTCACTTTCATCAGTTAATTTTACTTTGTACCAGTTGCCATCTTTATCTAAGATTTCTAGCTTATCACCATTGATAACCTTCGCTTTTATACTATATCCTGTCGATGCTCCACTTCTTATATTTGCTGAGCTTTTATTAACTGTTGCTATTACATTTTCATTTATTCCCTCTATATCAACATAACTTGTACTTACCCATCCAAATGTTCCATCACTTAACTTTACTTTATACCAATCATCATTCTCTTCTAAAATTTGAACCTTATCATTTTCTTTTACAGTATTAACTGCTAAGTATTTTGAAGAGTTCCCACTTCTTATATTTGCGTCTTCATTTATTACACCAGTTTCTATTACTTCATCTAAAAGCGTTGCTACTACTGTATATGTAGTCAGTCCACTATCTTGTTGTACATAACTTTCTATATCCGTTACTACTGCTTCAAAAGTTTTATCTTCTATAGCTTCTAATGACACTTCTACCTTTTGATTTAATTGAATCTTACTTATATCTAGTTCATCTACATCTACTTGTACTTCTAGTTTGCTACTATCTGAGCTATTTGAAGTTATAGTACCACTGGCTGCTACAGTAACTTCTATATCTCCTCTTTCTACATTTCCTGTTCTTAGTTCTATATTTGACATAGCTTTTATTTCTTTATCTTTTTTATTCTTTAATACTAATCCACATCCTATGGTTGCTATTAGTATTACTGCTGTAGAGATTACTATAATTTTTTTAGGCTTTTTCATTTTTATATTCCTCCATTGTTTTTATTCCTATTTTTTATTAACTTATCTATGTAGTAAGTTGTTATTATAAATACAGATAATATACTTGTATAATTAATTATCAAAACTACCGGCGATGTTTTTCCCTTTGCAAAATCCCCTTTTATATTATGTCGATTTTCCATATCACCTCTATTTTTCATATTAGCTTCAAACTCTTTAATTTGTTCTTCACTCATATTCTCTCTATTTAAATCTGGTTTTTTTAACCCCTCTGGTCTTTCTTTTCCATTGCCGTCACCTTTAACTGGATGTTCTCCTATTGGTTGCATTTGATTCATTTTAAATCCCATTACAGTTTTTTGTATAAATCTTTGTGATGAAGTATTATAAACACCAAATATAAATACTACACATACTAATACTCTAGCTATTATTTGACTGTATTTTTTTGATTCTTTTACTTTGAAAATCCTCTTTGTCATTCCCTTAATCCAATTAAAATTAAGACCTATATGCATTCCTATAAGTGCTAAAGCTACATTAGAAACGGCTATATGTATACCTTTCCATAGTCCTTGATTTTGACTATGTATATTAGTAAAAATAGTTTTTGATATAAATATACCTCCAACCATTATCAATATCATACAAACTACTAAAAGCAGGTTTATGATATATACTACTCTAGTCCTATTATTTAACTTAGTTGAAAATAGTTTTTTGCTAATACCGATAATCCACTTATAATTTAAAATTAAATGAGTGATAACCCCTACCCCTATACCTAATCCTAAAAGTTCATGTAAATTAATACCGATTGCCCTCTTGTCATACATAAGCATAAACCCAATTGCTAGTACAACATCTAATACATACTTCATAATATTTTTCTTATTCATAATACACCTCCAACTTATTTGACAACTTCATTATAAATTTCTTAACTGAACAATAGCTTAACAATAGAATTTTTTATAATGCGAATTGGAAATATATCAGATACTATATATATAAACAGTAATCTAGGGGGGATTTTATGATACTTGAAGAATTTGATAAAAATAAATCTGCAGTAATAAATGCATTTGACCTTATAAAACCGATTGATGGATTTCCTAAAGTTGCAGTATCATGCTTTGCCAGATTTACATTTGATAGATTGGTAAGGGAGCTTAATGGAATTAAAATTGCAACAACTTCCATAGCAAATATGGAAATTCCTATTTATAAAGTAAATTATCAAGGGCTTGAAGTTGCTTTATTTATATCTTACGTTGGTGCACCAGGATGTGTCGCAGTTATAGAGGATATATTTGCAATGGGTGCTGAGAAATTAATTATTTTTGGAACTTGTGGTGTATTAGATTCGTCTATTGAAGATTGCTCAGTTATTATTCCTAATATTGCAGTAAGAGATGAAGGTACAAGTTTTCATTATGCACCACCATCAGATGAGATAGCTGTAAATCCAAAGTATATAGATGTATTTACAAAAATCTTAGATCATCATAAGTTAAAATATCAAATAGGAAAAGTATGGACAACAGATGGTGTATATAGGGAAACACGCCAAAAGGTTAAAGCTAGAAAAGCACAAGGATGTATTTGTGTTGATATGGAATGTTCTGCAATTGCAGCACTTTCTGAATTTAGAGAAAAAGATGTATTTCACTTTTTCTACGCAGCAGACAATTTAGATAGTGAAGAATGGGATCCAAGAAGTCTATCAAACGAAGCTAACCCATTGGAAAAGGACCGAATTGCTACACTTGCTATGGAGTTGGCCTTGGAGATTGGGTAGGGTCCGCAAAGGAGGTGTTTTGTATAAGTTTTTCTCCCGGCTCACGCAAGGTCGATGCAACTTATACAAAACCCCTCCTTTGCTCATTATCTATACTAATATTCGGCGTTAAAATAAAATGTTCTATTAAACTATTTGCTTGTTAAATATAAATTATAAAAATGACTGGTGTTATATTAGTGGTTATTTTTATAGTTGGTTCGTATTATATTAATATTGTAATGTATCTTAAATTCAATTAGAAATACATTTTTATTTAAATAGTCAAATGATTTATTTCATTCCAGTAATACTCAACTTCAATTAAATCAACTCCTGAGATATTAATAATGCTTGAATTACCTTTTTTAGCACCTAAGCTAACTAATTTTTCAGTAACTGCTTTAATAAGCATTCTACCAAAACCTACAACTTCTTTATCTTCGTTTTCTAATACAAACATAAACTCATCTGTATTTTTATTATTAAATAATCTATCATTCCACTTTTTCTGTTGCTTTTCATATGTCCTACTTATTAAATATTCTCTAGGTATCATACCTGAATAGGTTGAAATCCAAGCATCTACATGGACTTTATCCACTCCATCTAGGTCTTCTTTTTTATACTCTCGTACTAACATATAATTACCACCTTCTAATATTATCGTTAAATTATTATCCACTTATAAATAAATTTACAAGGTAGAAAGATGCAACTAAAACCATTAATAAACCTAAGTTCTTATAAAATAATGATCCAAGTATACTTATACTTAATATATTTTGATGAATAAATACATTGCCTACCTACCACCAAAGTTTTAGCCAGTAAATATCATGAGTGGAGATGGGTGGTATTATAGGACGCCCCGACATTTCAGCTTGGAGGGAGGCCTATAATGCCACCCATCTCCACGGGCCCTATTTACACGCTAAACTCTATTTTATTTCTTTGGTATTATTAACGTAAACTGACTACCTTCATTATATCTAGACTCTAACTTGATTTTCAAACCTAAGTTTTCAGCAATAGAACTTAACAAACTAAGTCCTATTCCACTCCCACCTATATCAGTAGCTCTAATATCATTACTTCTAAAGAATCTATCAAATATCCTACTTTGATCCTCTTCTTTAATTCCAATACCATTATCTATTACCTTAACAATTACATTTTTAGAATCTTCTTCTATTACAAGCTCTATTTTTCCATCTTCTTTTGTATATTTAAATGCATTTTCTAA
>NZ_JBOFYU010000008.1:0-2837 GCF_051654825.1 Clostridium sp. | reverse complement strand
ATCATATAAACAGTTTCAGCCTTTTGAAAACCAATACTTTCACAGTCTATATCCTGAAACAATGCTCTAAACTGCCTGATATTTTCTACCTTTCTTCTTGGTAGATACATTGTGTTTGGTGTTAAAAACACATCTTCATCCCTATGTAGTTCCTCTACTATATCCCTTAGTCCCTTATTTTTAGTATTATATATCTTAATAGTCCTTTGACCATTATTATCTTTATCATTTAGCTTTAATATCTGTATATATCCGTCTGTGCTATCATCATATAAATGATCACAAAACTCTGTCATTTGCATAAAAAAATTCCCCTCTATTTTTAGTATGTTGACACTAAAGACAAGGAGAACTCTTAATTTACTTCACTATAATTAATACCTAGTGAGTCGCAAAATACATTAGACTCCTAGCTTTTTTATTATTCAATTTTCGATTAATATACTTAAATTTTAGCATAAATCCATATTTTAGTATATATGTTTTACATATATACTAAAATATCGCCAACGACAAAGTCCATTGCTAAAAAGTATCTTTACTAGTCTTTACTTAGTATTTAGGCATACCATAACCATTGTTAGACAGTCTCTATTATAGAGTTGTATTCTTTGAATTCCTTAGCAATGAATACAATACATATGATAGATGATAGCAAATCTGAAACTGGTTGTACTAACCAAACACCTATAAGTCCAAAATATTTAGGTAAAATAAATAGCAGAGGAATAAATAGAATTACAGGCCTTAGAAGAGATAAAAGTATAGATATCTTTACCCTTCCAATGGATTGAAAATAATTTGGTAATGTTATAGCTAGAATTGATATAGGCATCATAAATAAATATATTCTTATACCTTGTATAGATATATTTAATAAATCTTTATCTTTATTAAATATACTTATTAATTTATCTGGAAACAAAAATACTAAAATAAACCCTAAAGTTAATATAATAAATCCTACGATGCTGCCATTTATGAATGTCTTCCTTGATCTATGATACTCTTGAGCGCCATAATTGAATCCAATAATAGGTAAAGAACCTTGATTAATACCTATAACAGGCATTAAAAATATATTGGATATAGATATTATAGTAGCTACAGCTCCTATAGCCAAATCTCCACCATACATTTTTAAAGAGTTATTAAGCATAACTTGAACTACGCTTGTAAATATTTGCATAAAGAAAATAGGCAATCCACTGATTATTATTTTCTTTATAATAAATTTATCAGGTATTAAATTTTCTTTTTTTAATTTTAGATTAGAATCACCTTTAGTATAGTAGTGTATAGACATTGTGAATACAAATATCTGGGATAATATTGTTGCAAATGCAGCTCCTTTTATACCCCATTTAAACACAAATATAAATATTGGATCTAGGATGATATTCATAATACAGCTTAAAATTAATAGTCTTGATGCCTTTTTAGGATTTCCTTCTGATCTAATTGTTGTAACTAATGAAAAACCTATAATATAAAATACAGTTCCAAATAAAATAATATTAATATATTCTTTTGCATAGAGTATATTATTTGTACTAGCACCAAACATTACTAGCAAATTATCTTTAAATATTGATAGTATGATAATTAGAAATAAACCTATAAAAATAGACATTATTATTAGCTGACCCAAGTATTTTGCAGATTCTTTTTTATTTCCTTTACCTAAACTATTTGATATATTTGTTGCAACTCCAACCCCTAGTAATAATTCAAAAGCTAATAATATAGTTACAATAGGCAATGTAACACCTACTCCAGATAAAGCTAATGCTCCTTCATCTGCAATATGTCCTATAAATATCCTATCTACTGCATTATATAATGATACAACTACCATTCCTATGATTGCTGGTATAGAGTATTTTAATAATAACTTATTTATTGACATTGTACTTAGTTCTAAATTCATCTGATTACTCTCCTTAAACTTATTCTAAAATATTTCGTTTTGAATTATACATCTATCAAATAAAAAAGTTAAGGACAATTGTCCATAACTTTTTTATTTGATAGATGTTATAATTTTACTACTTGATTTAAAAGGAGATTTAAAATGAAAAAATTAATTGAACTATTAGATAATTGTCCACATCATATAAAAAATAAATTTTCTGAGTTGAAATTTGATGCATACGATAAGATTTTATTACAGAATGAAACATCTAATTGTGTGTATATTTTAAAAAGTGGAAAAGTGAAAGTATATTCATTAACTACAAATGGCATAAAATATCTAGATCATATATATTGTAAATATGAGCTATTTGGTGAATTAGAAGTATTTCTTAATACATCAACTTTAGGTTTTGTAGAAGCACTTGAGCCTTGTGATTTGATTAAAATTACAAGAGAAGATTTTTTAGAATGGCTTAAATATGATAATGATTTTTCATTATATATAAATATTCAGCTATCTCAAAAAATGTATAATACATGCATTAATAGTAAAGCAAATGTTGTTTATCCTCTAAAATATAGAGTATTATATTTTTTATGCCGATTTTTAACTGAGCATAATACAGATAGTGTACACAAAGATATTGTAGTTGAAGGTATCGGATCAAATATTAGAAGTATAAACAGAGTTGTAAAGGATTTAAATGATAATAATATAATCGAGTATAATCAAGGCTATATTAAAGTAAAAAACTTAGATAGAGTAATAAATGACTATCTATAGAAGAATTAGGAATGATCAGGTTGAGGGCATTCATTGATAATTATCAATTGTAGATAAAGTAAAGTTCCAACTTGTATAATTATAATAAGATTGTGGAGAGAAAAAAGAGGATATATTGAAATGTTTTGGTAAGATC
>NZ_JBOFYU010000007.1:0-45622 GCF_051654825.1 Clostridium sp. | reverse complement strand
TATTCAAATACGGAAATTAATTTTGATATTGTTATAAATGCAGATCAGATTAATTCTCCAGAGCAATAGGTAGGGGGTAAGGGAAATGATAAAAAATAAAAAAGTATATGCATTATTATTAAGTTTATCAATAGCTTGCGCAGGTACCTATTCAAGTTATGCTTACTTTACTTCTCAAAGCATAGAGTCAGGAAATAAGATTTCAATTGGCCAGTTAGAGGCTGAAGAAGGAGTTCAAGAGTTAGTAGAGGCTAGTATAAAGGATAATGTTTTAGAGCTTAAGTTTAGTAAAAGATTATTTTTCCAAAGTGAAAATATTATAGAAGGTATATCAGGAGATAGTGATATTACAGAAAATATAGAAGTATCTATGAATGGAAATAGTCTTTTTATAAAGAAACTTGATGGAGATTGGACATTACCTAAAAATAAAGAAGAAAAAAACTTACCAAAAATATCAATAGAAAATTTTGAAGATAGATTTGGTAATAAGATAAATCCACAAGACATCTATTTATATGAAGGAAATGAGTTTGAGTTAACTGGAAGTGTAGGATACATAGTATCTAACAAAGGAAGTATTACAGATGCTGAAATATTATCTACATCAATTCCAGGAGTTAGTGCAATACAAGGTGTATTTGCAAATTCACAATTAAACTTCATAAATTCAGAAGATGATATTGTGACTATGAATATTGATGTTCAAAGCAAGGCAGAAACAGAAGAATTTGCTAATGGAAAAATGATTAAATTAATACCTACTTATGGAACTGATGCTTATTCAGAATGGGTAGGAGATACATTAGAAGTTTATCTTTGTTATGATGTTGAGTACACAGAAGCTGATATTCAAAGAATAGTTGATGAAGTTATTAATATAGACATTAATTTATTAAGAAGCCATGAATTTGGAATAACAAAGGTTAATGTTAAGTTTGATGATAACACTAAATTACTAAAACCAACTATGGAAACTGAAGAATCAGTATGCGTACTTGGAGGGGCTAAGAATACTATAGCAGGAAAAAATACAAGAGGAAGTATTTCTATAAACAGTATAGCTAACACTACAGGAAGGTTTAAAGTTAAGATTTCTGACTCTGAAGGTATAATTGCTGAAGAAACATTCTTATCAATTAAGGATGAAACACAAAAGCAACTTATGACTAAGATATCTTCAACTGTATTAAGTAAATTTGATACTAAGAAATATATGATAGCGTTAAAGGATGGAGGCACAAGATTAGATATTACATCTAAGAGTGCAATAAATACTGGATTAACTATAGAAATAGAAAAATTATAATTTAAATATTAGTGAAGTAAAATAAATATATTTTGCTTCACTTTGCTTTATTAGTGAGGGACAGAGATGAATGATACAATAAGGAAAATAGGTAAAGTTTTATATTATGTAGTTGTTGTATTTGTAATATTGTTAATGCTTAATAATATTATTGTTAGATCGGATAATATATACAATATTGTGGGCTTTAGATCATATACAGTATTAACAGGTAGTATGGAACCTGATATTATGCCGGGAGATTTAGTAATAGTAAAATCTGTAGATAGTGAAGAATTAAAAGTAAATGATGTGATTACATTTAACTATGAGGGGGATAGAGTAACTCATAGAATAGTAGAAGAAACAGAAAAAGGATTTGTTACAAAGGGTGATAATAACAATGTTGAGGATAGAGAAGTAGTTCCTTCAAGCAATGTTATAGGAAAGGTAGTAACTGTTTTACCTAAGGTAGGATTTGTTATTGCATTTTTATCTAAGCCAATTGTGATGTTTGTATCATTAATATTATTAGCTTTATTAGTATTAAAGGAGACCTTCTTTGATAGTGATGAAGATAAAAAAGAAAAAGAGGAAATATCTAAATGATTTTATCATTAGGGGATATTTCCTCTTTTTTATGTTCAAATATATCATAATTATGTATAAGAGAGTAAAATAAAAAATTTTGGGAATAATAACCTCATATTATTAATAATAGAGAGAGGTATAGTTATGAAAGATAATAATTCAGCTAATTGTAGAAAATCAGTAATATCAGAACTAAATAATGCTTTCAAAGGGATATTATATAATCATAAATACCTAAATAAATTAATAAAACAGGGGGAAGAGGTTATTGGATGTGGCGCCTGGCTATTAGATAATATTTATTTAATAGAAAAGGAATATAAGGCTATTAAATTTAACTTGCCAGAAAGTTATTTTGACAATTTACCAATATCTAATAATGATGAATGTGTACCTAGAATATATGAGTTAGCTAAAAAATATGTAAATGATAATAGATGCATAATAAAAGAAGAGGAAATAATTAACTTTATAAAGGGAAAAAGCATTAACTTTACTATTGGAGAGCTATGGGCATTTCCCTTAATGATAAGAATAGCATTAATAATAGAATTAGCGAAAACAACAAGTGATATGGTAGTACTGCAAAAGCAAAGGGCTGGTGCTAGAGACTTTGCAGATGTTGTGGTTAATGCATATAATCATGGAAAGCTAGATAAGTTAATGACTAAGCTACAAACTGAGTATCCTCTTCATGTTAAGGTTGAAGAAGAAGTTAAAGATAACAAATATTTAGGTGATTCTAAGATTCTTCATGATGGCTTATTTTCAGCTGAATTTATAGAAAAGTTCTTTAGAATATTAAAGGACAATTCTATTGAAGATGAAAGAATTTATAATTTTGTATTAGAAAGATCAGATGGAGGAAACGATGTAACTCTAGATGAAAAAATAAAGAGAGAGCATATTCAAGAAGGAATAATTGAAACTTACTTAGGGAGTACAATTACTTCTTTAAGAATAATAGACTCAATAAACTGGAAAAATTATTTTAATAATACATCAAAGGTAGAGCATTTATTAAATAAGGATCCAATGAAAACTTATTCTAATATGGATTTTAAAACTAAGGATTACTATAGGCATAAGGTAGAAAGGTTAGCAAGAATAGTAAATGTTTCAGAAGAGGAAATAGTAGCTAGAGTTTTAGAATTATCTAATAGATATTTAAATAATGAAAGGGAATTATTTAAAAGCCATGTTGGATATTATCTTATAGATGATGGAGTAAATGAGTTATTAAAAAGTTTTTCCATTAAAGAAAAAATAACTAATAAAATGAGTACAGGAAGGTTTATAGGAACTATAACTTCTATAACATTATTAAGTTCATTAGGTGTATTAATTCTTATGTATTTAATAGGAGTAAACTTTAATGTAGCTCAATATATAATAGCATTTTTAATTATGATAATTCCGGCTAGTGAAATAACTATAGCATTATTTAATTGGAACACATCAAAGGTAGTTTCACCAGCATATATTCCAAAGATGGATTATTCTAAGGGAATACCTAAGCAGGAGCAAACTATAGTAGTTATTCCAACACTATTATCATCAGTAAAAAGAACAAAGGAGCTAATAGAACATTTAGAATTATATTATTTAGCAAATAAAGATGAAAATATATATTTTGCTTTACTTGGTGACTTTAAGGATAGCAAAAATGAAAAGGAAGAAAAGGATGAAGAAATAAATAATGTAGCATTAGAAGAAGTTGAAAAATTAAATAAAAAATATTTTAATAATAAAAATGAGCATTTCTTCTTTTTAAATAGAAAAAGACTATTTAATAAGAAAGAAAAAATATATATGGGGTATGAGAGAAAACGTGGAAAGCTTATGGAGTTCATGGCTTTGTTAAAGGGAGAAAAAAATACTACATATAATGTAATAAGTAGTGGATTTGAACATTTAAAACCTGCAAAATACATAATAACTTTAGATAGTGATACTATATTGCCTTTAGGAGTAGCTAAAAAAATGATAGAAGCTATGGGGCATATATTAAATAGACCGTATAAAGAAAATGGAAGAGTAGTTAGAGGATATGGAATAATGCAGCCAAAGGTAGGTGTAAACCTAGAGGATAAGCATAAAACATATTTTTCAAAGATATTTGCAGGTGAAGCAGGAGTTGATGGATATTCAATAGCTTCATCAGATACATATCAAGATTTATTTGGAGAAGGTATTTTTACTGGAAAGGGAATTTTAGAAATAGATACTTTTTATAATACTTTAAAGGATGAAATACCTGATAATACTATATTATCACATGACTTATTAGAAGGTTCATATGCAAGATGTGCCTTGTTAACAGATGTAGAAGTAATAGATGGTTATCCATCTTATTATGCATCTAGTTGTCAAAGGTTACATAGATGGGTAAGAGGAGATTGGCAAACGTTGCCGTGGTTATTCTCATCAAAGCTTAGTGCACTTTCAAGATGGAAGATATTCGATAATCTTAGAAGAAGCTTATTAGCACCAAGTCTATTAATTGGATTAATGCTTACTTTAACAGCATTAAGGGGAGCAGGGCAAGTAACTATATTATTATTTTTAGCTGTAATAATACCATTAGTATTTACTGTTACAGATTTTGTTGTAACCCCTAAAAATAGATTAATGGGTACCTTTAAAAGCTTTAAGCAAATAGTTTTAATACTTAGCTTTATTCCTTATCAAGCTTATTTAATGCTTGATGCAATAATAAGGACATTATTTAGATTAACTATATCAAGAAAGAGTTTACTTCAATGGCAAACGGCTGAAGATGCTGAAAAATCAGTTGTTAATACATTAGGTGGTTATTATAAGAGGATGTGGATTTCTCCAGTAGTATCAATATTAATATTAGTATTTTTATTAAGAAATTCATCATTAATAGCTGCTACAAATTTAGTGTTAGTAGTACTTTGGTTTATAGCACCTGTATTGGCATATAAGATATCTACAGTAGATAAAGAAGAGAGAGATTATATAGAAGAGGATGATTTAGAGTTTTTAAGAGGGGCTAGTAGAAGGATATGGGCATATTATGAGGATTTTGTAAATGAAGAAAATAACTATTTAGCTCCCGATAATTATCAAGAAAAACCTTTTAAAGGAGTGGCTCATAGAACATCACCTACTAATATAGGAATGGGATTAATAACTAACTTAATAGCTTATGATCTTGGATATTTAACTATGGGAGACGTTCTTAATAGATTGGAGCTTATTTTAGAGGGAATGAATGGATTAGAAAAATATCATGGTCATTATTTGAACTGGTATGATACTAAGACACAAATGCCTCTGTGGCCTAGGTATATTTCCACAGTTGATAGTGGAAACTTGTTAGGTTATTTGTGGATAATAAAAGATATGTTGGAAGGTTTCGGGGATAAACCATTAATAAGAATAAATGAAGTATTAGCAATAAGAGATACTTATAAATTAATTAGTAAGGATGATGGCTTAGAGCTTGAAAATAACCTTCCTGATGAAATAGAAATAAATGAATATAGGGAGTTATTACAAAGTGAGATTTTAAGAGTAAAAGAACTTTTTAATAATATTAAGAAAGATAATAAGGAAGAGTCAAATAAGGGATATTGGTTAAATAAAGCTAAGGATGAATTAGAATTTAAGATAGATTTTTATGATTATATTTTTGATGGAATAGAAGAAATACTAAGTGATAAGCTTGGAGAAGAAAAAAATCTAACACTTAATGGGCTTTTAGAATTCTTAAGAAGTATAAAGAGCTTAGCTGATGAAAATAAAAGGAATGTAGTAGGGAAAAAGCTTAATCACTTAGAAGAATTTAATTTAAGAATAAAGAAAGCTTCAGAAACTATTAAAAGTATAATGGATGAAATGGATTTTAAGGTTCTTTATGTTAAGGAAAGAGGTTTATTTTCTATAGGATATAACTTAGAGGAAAATTCTTTAGGAAGCTCTTATTATGACTTAATGGCTTCAGAAGCAAGGGCAACATCATTTTTAGCTATAGCTAGAGGTGAAGTTCCTAAAGAGCATTGGTATAACTTAAGTAGAAATATGACTAAGGCATTTGGAAATAAAAGCTTAGTTTCTTGGAGCGGAACTATGTTTGAATATTTTATGCCGTATCAAATAATGAAAAATTTTGATAAAACCCTTTTAGATTTGACTTATTCTTCAGTAATAAAATCTCAAAGGGATTATGCAGAAAAAAAAGGGGTTCCGTGGGGAATTTCAGAATCTGCATTTTATGAGTTTGATATAGATAAAAATTATCAATATAGAGCATTTGGTGTACCTGGAGTAGGATTAAAAAGAGGATTAGAAGATGAATTAGTAGTTTCACCATATTCTACACTTATGGCACTACCATATGATAGAGAAGCTTCAATAAGTAATTTGAAAAGATTAGAAAAAATAGGGGCAACAGGTAGGTATGGTTATATAGAAGCTATAGACTATACAAAGTCTAGAGTTAAAACAGATGGTGAAGATGAAGAAGTAAGATGTTATATGGTTCATCATCTTGGAATGTCATTAATGGCATTAGATAATGTTTTAAATGAAAATATATTACAAGAAAGATTTCATAATATACCAGAAATAAAGGCTGTTGAAATATTACTAAAGGAAAAAATACCTCAAAATATTACATTTGAAAGAGAAGTTGATATTAATACACATAAGGTAACTGTAGAAAGAGAAAAGTTTATTCCAAGAATAATAGATGGATGGAAGAGAGAAAATCCAGAAGTATTATTATTATCAAATGGTAGTTACTCAACAATGATTACTCAAACAGGAAGTGGCTATTCTAAAAAGGATGATATGACTGTATATAGATGGAAGGGTGATAGTACATCAGATTCAACAGGAATGTTCTTTTATATAAAAAATGTAGAAAGCAATAAATATTGGAGTGCTACATATGAGCCATGTAAGGTAGAAGCTAGTGATTATAAGGTAGAATTTACTTTAGATAGTGGAATATTTAAAAGAATAGATGAAAAGATAGAAACTACTTCAGAAGTAATAATTTCAGCAGAAGATGATGTAGAAATAAGAAAATTAACTATTAAAAATCTAGGTGAAGGGGAAGCATTAATAGATATAACAAGTTATTTAGAAGTAACGCTTCAATCCTTTGAAGGAGATGCTGTTCATCCTAGCTTTTCAAATTTATTTATTAGCACAGAATATGATGAAGCTTCACAGAGCTTAATAGGTAATAGAAGAGCAAGAGCAAAGGGAGGAAAAACTCCACATATAATACATACTTTATTAGTAAATGGTGAAGAAAAGCCTAGTATTTCTTATGATACATCAAGGATTAGTTTTATAGGAAGAGATAGAGATTTAAAATCACCAAAGGCGATGGATAAGGGAGAATCTCTAGAAAACACTATAGGAATAGTTTTAGACCCTATTATGAGTTTAAGAACGAGGATAAAGGTTAATGGAGGAGAAGAAAGAGAAGTTTATTATATTACAGCAGTAGGTGATTCAAAAAGTGAAGTTTTAGCCTTAGCTGATAGATATAAGGCCATTAATAAAATACAAAGCTCCATTGAATCATATAATCATTCTAGTCAATTAGAATTAAAGTATATGGGAATAAAATCTGCACAAGCAAACTTATATCAAAAGCTATCTTCTTATATATTATTTTTACATAGTGGTAGAAGGGATAGAGAAGATTATATAAAAAATATTAATATGAACCAAGAAAATTTATGGGCTTATGGTATATCAGGTGATTTGCCTATAGTTATGCTTTTAATTAAAAATGATGATGACATAGATTTATTAAGACAAATAATAAATATGCATTATTATTGGAGAATTAAGGGGATAAAGGCTGACCTTGTAATATATAATGAAGAAGAAGTTTCCTATGATGAGCCATTACAAAAAAGCATAGGAGAATCTATTAGAAATTCATTATCAAGAGATTACCTTAATAAGCCAGGTGGAATTTTTATTCACAATAAGTCAACTATGGGTGAAGATGTTAAAAACTTCTTAGTTGGTATAGCTAAATTCTATATAGATTCATCTAATGGAACTTTAATAAATCAAATAAAGGAAACAGAAGTAAGGGAAGAAATAAGTTACATTAGACATAAGGAGCTATCAGGAGCGAAGCTTGGTAGAACAATAAATTATGGTGATGAAAAAATATTTGACCATAAAGATAAAATGTTAAAATATGATTCAAAAAAGAATACTTCAGAGAAAAGTAGGCATAATGAAAGAAGTAACAGAGATTTTGAAAAGGAAAAGCTAGACTTCTTTAATGGATATGGAGGCTTTAGAGAAAGTGATAATAGTTATGTAATAAGGTTAGATAATTATGAAAGCACTCCAGCACCGTGGATCAATGTTATTTCAAATGAGGATTTTGGCTTCCATATATCTGAGGTGGGATCATCTTATACTTGGTGTGGGAATAGTAGAGAAAATAAGATAACACCTTGGAGTAATGACTGGGTAATGGACCCTGTAGGAGAAGCTTTTTATGTTAGGGATAATAGTACTGGTGACTACTTTAGTATAACTCCTAAGCCTGTAAGGGATGATGGAGAATATATTATAGAGCATAGCTTTGGTTACTCTACATTTAAACATACTGCATATGACATTCGTGGAGAACTTAAAGCATTTTGTCCTAAAAAGGAAAAAGTAAAGCTTTATAAGGTATCATTAGAAAATTTATCATCTGAAGAAAAAGAATTATCCTTATTCTACTATGCTCAGTTAGTATTAGGAGTACATAGTTATAGTAATGCTAAGAATATTAGCACATATATTGAGAATGATTACATTTGGGGGCAAAATCCTTATTCAAAATACTTTGGTATGCTAAAAGCTTATTTATCTATTCAGGGTGGAGAAGGGCAAAGTTTCACTGGAGATAGAAAAGAGTTTATAGGAATTGGAGAAGATTTAGCTCATCCATATGCATTAAAGTTAGATAGCTTTTCAAATAATTCAGGCGGGGTACTTGATCCTTGCTTGGCATCAATGACAAAGATAAAACTAAGTCCAGGGGAAAAGAAGGATATTGTAGTTTTATTAGGTCAAGAAGAAAATAAGGAATTAATAAAAGAAAAAGTAGAAAAGTATAAAAATATAAAAGAAGTAGATAAAGCCTTAGACAATGTTAAGGCGTATTGGTCAAATTTCCTGGGAAATATACAAGTAAAGACACCAGATAAGTCTATGGATTATTTATTAAATGGTTGGTTGATGTATCAAACATTAGGCTGTAGATATCTTTCAAGAACAGCATTTTATCAATCAGGAGGAGCTTATGGTTTTAGAGACCAGCTTCAAGATTCAATGTCTATAGGAATGTTAAATTCAAAAGTTACTAGAGATCAAATTTTAAGAAGTGCTTCAAGACAATATATTGAAGGTGATGTTCAGCATTGGTGGCATCCAGTTGTTAATTCAGGAATAAGAACTAGGTTTTCTGATGATTTACTTTGGTTACCGTATGTTGTTATAGAATATATAAACTTAACAGGGGATTATGGGGTTTTATCTGAAAAGGTACCTTATTTAGAAGATAGCCCTTTAAATCCAGGTGAAGATGAAAGATATACAATAGTGAATAACGTAACTAAGGAAGAAAGTATTTATATGCATTGTATTAGAGCCATTGAAAGAGGGTTAAAGTTTGGGCAGCATAATATACCTCTTATGGGTAGTGGTGACTGGAATGATGGAATGAGTACTGTTGGAAATGAGGGCCGAGGAGAAAGTGTGTGGCTTGGTTGGTTCTTATATAAGATATTGGATGGCTTTAATGAAATTTGTGATTATATGAAGGATGATGAGAAAAAGAAGAGGTACATAAAATTCCAAGAATTTATTAGAGAAAACTTAGAAGAAAATGCTTGGGATGGAGATTGGTATAGAAGAGCTTACTTTGATGATGGAACTCCATTAGGTTCCAGAGTAAATGATGAATGTAAGATAGATTCATTAGCTCAATCTTGGTCTATAATATCTGGTGCTGGAGATAAGGCCAGGGAAAAGGAAGCTATGGCTTCAGTAGATAAGTATTTAGTAGATAAAGATAAGGGAATTATTAAATTACTTTCACCACCATTTGATAAATCTAACTTAGAACCAGGATACATAAAGGGGTATGTAGCTGGTGTTAGAGAAAATGGCGGTCAATATACACATGCTGCTGTATGGGTTATTCTAGCCTTAACTAAATTAGGTTTAGAAGATAAGGCAGTAAAGTATTATAATATGATAAATCCAATAAACCATTCTTCAACAGAAATTTCAGCAAGGAATTATAAAGTTGAGCCTTATGTAATGGCAGCTGATGTTTACTTGAAAGATCCACATGGAGGAAGAGGTGGCTGGAGTTGGTACACTGGAGCTTCAGGTTGGATGTATAAGGTTGGAATAGAAAATATTATTGGATTAAAGATAGTTAATGGAAAAGGATATAAGATTGAGCCTTGTATACCAGAAGATTGGAATGAATACGAAATAAAAATAAATAACGAAAAAGAAAAATATAATATTAGAGTGATAAGAGGAAAAGAAAAGGGAATTACTATTAATGGGAAGAAGATAGAGGGAGATATGATTCCTAAAGATAGTGGAGAGTTAGAAATAGTTGTGATTATTTAAGTAATTATTTTATAGACTTATGTATAAAATCACTGCAACTTGTGACTATGGTAAGTTTATAATATATGATTATCTTAAAAATAGTTTATTCTTTATGTTTTGTAGTTTAAATCTACACTATCAATGCAAAGAGGCATTGATAGTGTAGATTTTTATTTTTTATAAGGTTAAATTTAGCACGTGATTTTATCATTATAGGAAGTCAGGGTAAAGATAGTATATTTATATTATTAATTTTTAGAAGATTGTAAAAATAAAGTATATATAGTAAACTACAATCAAGTAAATAGGAATAAATGATAATTAACAATGGAGGAAGAGAATATGAAAAATTACAAGGGTGTAGTATTTTTTGATGTAGATGGAACTTTAATAGATTGCTTTAAAGGAATAAAATCTCCTAGTGATAAAACTAAGGAAGCTATTAATAAATTAAAGGAAAATGGATATTTAACTATGTTAGCAACAGGTAGACCAAAGAGTTGTATAGATAGTGGAATAGTAGATTTAGGTCTTCATGGTTATATAGCATGTAATGGATCTTATGCTGATTTAGATGAAGAAGTTTTATTTGATTACAATATAGAAAATAATAAGTTAAATGAAATCTTAACTTTATTAGAAGAAAATAATATAGATTACTTATTAGAAGGAAAAGAAAAAAGTTATATATCTAGCTATGATGCTAAAGAGTTAATGGATTTACTTAGCCAAGCTAATATTTCTAAGGATTCAATTACAGATACATGGGACAAGTCAAATGTAAGATGTAATAAAATAATAGGTCATTTAAATAATGAAGAAGTTTATAGGGATATTATAGAAAAATATGAAGGTGATTTTGCATTTATGGTTCACCCATCAAGAATATCTTTTGAAATGTATGTAAGTGCATATACTAAGGGTTATGGTGTTGAACAACTAATAGAAAAGTTAGATATAGATAGAGAAAATACATATGCCTTTGGAGATGGTGAAAATGATATAGAAATGTTCCAAGCTGTAAAACATGGAATAGCTATGGGTGATTACCATGACAGATTAAAGGAACATGCATATGACTTTACTCACAATGTTGAAAATGAAGGAATTTATGAAGGTTTAAAAAAGCTAGGATTAATATAAAAAATAACAAAGGTGTTTCGTATTGAAACACCTTTAACTATAAGAATAAAAATTTAAAAGCTATATTAGGAAAAAAATCAGTTATCTCCAAGATTCTTTCCTATTTAGAAGATTATGTTCACAGTAATTAGTTCCAACATAGTTTAAGTTACTTCTATCAGGATATCTTTCATTAAAATAATATCCAAAGGACTTAATATTATTTTTTGTTTTTTTTGAAAAACTGAGCATAGAGAAAACCTCCTATAGGCTGTTCTTTTTAAAGGAAACTCCCTCTACAGTGTAGAAGGAGTAAATTAGCCTAACTAAATATAATATTTATAGGCTTATTTAAATTGTAATTAACGATACAACAAGATACTGATATTTTTAGTAAATGTAAATTTAATAATTATTTAGTAAGTAAGTTAAAGTGTCACAAAGGAACACTTTATTTAATTAATATAGTTGATTTGACTTAGATTTTCTAGATATTTGTTGTTTAGATGAATAGTTGTAAAAAGATGTTGATATATTAGTTGAGTTTACTGGGGTTGCAAATCTTTTTCCAACAGAAGGGGTAATTCCATCTGTTCTATTTTTTTTATTATTAGACATTTCAAATCACTCCTTACAAATATTTAGATATAAGTCTTAAATTAAGGTTTAAGTGTACAGTGTCCTATTTGAAAAAAATTTCTTCACCTAAATACGTCCGAACTTTTGTTATTTTAGTAATTAGCTTTTTAATAAATAGGTATAGCATTAATATACTTATTTAAGCACAAATAGAAAAACTCGAACTAAATCTATTTAAATATGCTTAAGGGTATATTACCTATTAAAGTTCATGAAAATAGCAATTCTGTTTAATTACTAGAGATAAAATTTTTTGTAAGGTAAAGATGTGAATTTTAAAACCTAAAAGATTTTTCATCTACACCAATTGCCGTACGTAAGCTTAACTCATTTTCAATAGATTAAAATACACTACTATTATAGTATTTTGTTTTTAATCTCAAACTTGTTAGCTTAAAAATTATGGACTCTAATTAAAACAAAATACTAAAAAATTATATAGAATTATCAATAGAAATAAGTGTTAATTTACGTTTTCCATGCTATATATTTTGATTCATACAAGGCTTTGTGGATTACTCTTGAGAATTAACATTTAAATCTTTATCCACATCCGTACGTTCTGTGTAATCAAATTCAGCATTTACAATATTATTTACTACAATAGGATCTTCTATTGGGTTTGGTAATTTAGTGGCTCCACTACATTTACCATGACTAACCAAAGAATGTGCTTCTGGTTTATATCCAGTTCTTACATTTGGTAAATAAGGTTTATGTTGGTCGCTCATCTTTAATCCCTCCTTACAGTAGTATTATTTGAAATATATTAATTTTAATTCATAGTATTATCTTCTAAAAAAGGTATCATTAAATATTTTCATTTCTAAGCAAAATAAAAAGCAACTTCAGGGGGTGAAGTTGCTTTTTTGATTTAAATAGGAGAATTGAGATTTTTATCTATATAAAAAAATGATAATTGCTTCTTATATCTTTATTATGGACAACTATAATTTTTTTAAACATAATAAAAAATATTTTTTCAAAATTATTTACTAAATTTTACAAAGTTATAAAGGGAATCCAATAATTAATTAACACAAAAAGGTTATCTTATAGATGAATAGTTTTATTTCATAAAAAATTAATAATAGAGAATTTTTAAGGGGGCAATATGGTCAAAAGATTAAAAAAGATAAAAGGGTTAATAAGCATGGCACTTATTTTAAGTGTAGTAACATCAATAACACCTGTTAAGGTAATGGCACTAACAGAAGTCGGAGCAAAGGGCAATGGAGAATTAGTTTTTGCAGTAATAAGTGACTTACAGCTAAATACTGAAAATAGCTCTTATGGAAACAAGTTTAAAAATGCCTTAGAAATAATTAATAGAGAGGCTCCAGATTCAGATGCATTAATAATTGCAGGTGATTTAACTGATAATGGGTATATAAGTCAGTATAATGCTTTTAATTCTATTTATGAAAAGTACGGAAATAAGGATTCTAAGCTTTTAACAGTTATGGGAAATCATGATTATTGGAATGGGTTAACACCAAAAATGGCTCAAGAAAGATTTAAGGAGCAAGTAGGTACAGATTTACAAACTCATGAAGTCGTTGAAGGATATCACTTTATTCAAGTAAGTACGGAAGGTTCATCAACTCATGGTGATTTTTCATCAAATCTTGTTAATTGGTTAAAAGCAGAATTAGATAAAGCTGTAGCTGATGGAGGAGATAAACCTATATTTTTAACTGTACATCAGCACATAAAGGGGACTGTTTATGGAAGTGATGATTGGGGCAATGATGCATTATATGATGTATTAAAGGATTATCCACAAGTAATAACATTCTCAGGACATTCACATTATCCAATGAATGATGAAAGATCTATACATCAAAGAGACTTTACCAGTATAGGAACTTCAGCTATTAGCTACACAGAGCTTGAGCCTGGAAAAATAAATGGAAGTGTTCCACCTAATGCATCAGATTTTAGTCAAGGTATGATTTTAAGAGTTAGTGAAGACAAGGTAGATATAGAAAGATTAGATTTTCATAATGATGAAGTTATAAAGGAAAATTGGACTGTAGAATTACCTTCTTCAAAAGAAAACTTTAAATATACTGATGAAAGAAGCGAAGAGAGAAATAAACCATTTTTTAGAGCTGACGCTAATATTACTGCTTCAAATATAAATGAAGATTCAGCTAGTATTACATTTGATCAAGGAGAACATGAGGATTTTGTTCATTCATATAAAATTGATGCTGTGAATAAATCTACAGGAGCTGTGGAAAAAAGTGTATTAGCTTTTTCAGAGTTTTACTTTGGGTCTAATATGCCTAATAGTTTAAGCTTTAAAATAGATGGATTAAAAAGTAATACTGAATATGACTTAAATGTTTATGCTATTGAATCATTTGGAAAGGTAAGTGAAGATTACTTATCAACACCTATAAAGACTTTAAGCTTAGATATTGATGAAACTGTGGAAAAACCTAGAGCAGATGTGTTTAACTTTGACTTTTTAAGCAAAAGTTTAGTGGACAAAACGGAAAGCGGAGTAAATGCTGAAATAAAAGGTGACGTAAAAGTCGAGTATGATAGTGAAATAAATCAAGATGTAGTTAAATTAAGTGGGAAAAATAATAACTATGTTAAGGTTCCTTTTGGTGAAGAACAAAAAAATAAGGTAACAGAGCAGTTTTCTTTAGAAACTGTATTCAAAATGAATACTATAAAAAATCAAGGTATTTTAATGAATACAGAATCAGGTGGTATAGGATTTGAATCAACATCAAATGGGACTGTTGAAATATGGGCTCATATAGGAGGTTCATATAAAAGAGTAGGAGTTAAGTTAGAAAAGGATAAATATTATCATCTTTTAGCATCATATAATGGAAGTTCATTAGATTTATACTTAGATGGTGAAAAGGTAGCTTCAGCAGCGGCAACAGGAAGCGTTTATCATCCTAATGTTCACTTTGCTGTGGGGGGAGACCCAAGTTCAAGTGGGGCAGGTATAGTTTTAGATGGAAACATAGCTTTAGCAAGATTATATAGCAAGGGTGTAAATATAAGTGAAGTAGCTAAGTTATATTCTGAATTTGATAATAGAAGAAATCTAGAACAAGTAGATTCTTTATTAGAAAAAGTTGAGACTTTAAAGGCAGAATTATTAGCTAAGCCAGAAATAGTATTACCTATTGAAGAAAAGCTATATAGTGAATTAGAAATAGCTATAAATAATGGTATTAATTTATATAATAAAATAGATTTAAGCTTAGAAGAAGTAGTAGCCTATGACCAATCATCAAGTAACATATTAAATAAACTAGAGGATGTAAAGAACAAAAGTTTATATGTTAGTAGCTTAATAGATAGTGCTGAAGCTGAAATTGAATCTATAAATGGATTTAATGATGAAAAGGCAAAATTACAATTAGTAATAAATGAAGCTAGAGACATAATTATAAGCGATGATTTAAGCATAGAAGATTTAAGTGGAGTAATTTTAAGTTTAGAAGAAGCTATAACTAAATTTAAAGATTCTCTAATTATAAATCCAGACAAGGTTAAAAATTTAAGAGTAGATGAAATAACTAATAATAGTGCAACTATATCTTGGATGAAACCATCAAATGTGAATGGATTAGTAGCTTATGACTTATATATGGATGGAAAACTAATAGATAGTGTATCTATTGATAGTAATAGTTATGTTATAAATGAATTAAAAAGAAATACTATATATGGAGTTAAGGTTATAGCTAGATACGTAAATGAACAAGTATCTAAACCTATGTCTATAAATATAAGAACTAAAAAATAATTTGATTTAGGTTAAAAATAATAACGTAGTAGAAAAAATTTCTACTACGTTATTATTTTTATAAGGATTATGATAGAGATATAGCGCTTACTGGACATCCATCTCTTGCTTCTTGAGCATTAGATATTTGGCTTTCAGGAATTTCACCATCGATAGCTACAGATTTTCCATCACTATCCATATGAAATACATCAGGACAAGTTTTTGTGCATAATCTACAACCTACACAAATGTTTTTATCAACTATAGCTTGCATGAGGCACCTCCAACAATAAATAATTTTCAAGTTTTAATGTCAACAAAAGATAATTTTCCACAAAAAATGAAATCTTATACCTATTTAGAAAGAGATAAAATAAAAACACAGCAAAGAAAAAAGAATGATTTTAAATAAAATGATTATAAATTTTAGATGGATTTATCCTAATTAAGGTAAAAAAATGTGAAAAATCATTAAAGTGAGTATTAATACATTGAATTTTAGGTACATTTATGCTTTTTCTATATTATTCCTAAATGGAAATTAACATATTAATTGAAATTATTAAGTATTAAAGTGAGTTACAAATAGTTTTTAAAAATTATATCATAGTAGTATAAGAAATCGGAAGAAATAAAAGAGGTGTAAAATGAAAACGGCAAGTAAGCTATTAAAGCTATCAGCAATGGGAGGACTATTCTTTGCGCTTTTAGGCATAGGATGGGGATTATTTATAGATTCAGCAATGATAATGTTTGATGGATTATATTCATTAATCAGCTTATTTTTATCAATGCTATCATTATTTATATTAAACTTCATAAATAAGAATGACAAAGTAAATTTCCCATTTGGAAAGGCAGCCCTAAGCCCAATTGTTGTAGCATTTAAATCAATAGTATTAATAATTATGTGTTCAATATCATTAATAAATGCAATAACTACAATACTTATAGGGGGAAATGCAGTAGATACTGGATTTGCATTAAGTTATTCAATAATATCAGTTGTAGGATGTAGTTTTATTTACTTATATATGAGAAAAAAAGGACAAAAGCTAAATTCAGAAATATTAAAGGCAGAAAGTACTCAATGGCTAATGGATACATTATTAAGCGTTGGAGTATTAGTAGGATTTTTAGTTTCTTTAGCAATTAAGAATACAAGTTTAAGTTACTTAACAATTTATATAGATCCTATGATGGTTATTATTACATCATTAATATTCTTAAAGGTTCCAATTACAGCATTAATTAAATCTTTTAAAGAAATAATATTAGTTAAAGCAAATGATGAAATTAATAACGATATATACTTAATAGTTAAGGATATAGAAAAAGAATATAACTTTGAAGATTCAATAACTAGAGTAAGTAAAATAGGTGGATTATTAAGAATAGAGATAGACTTTGTATTTAATGGACAATCTAAATTAGATACTTTAGAAGAAATGGATACAGTAAGAGAAAAGATAGATAAGGAAACTAAGCATATTAAATATGAAAAATGGTTAAATGTTTCATTTACAGGAAATAGAAAATGGGTTATTTAATTTACTGAACATAGAAAATACCGTTGACAATGTTTACATTAGATGTTAAAGTATAAATAAGTAAAAACGGATTATCCATTTTGGATTGTAACTGGATAGGCAGGCAAAACCCAAATTGATAGCAAGTATTTTATAGGGATAGGGTATCTCTATATATATTTGATATTAGTTTAGGGTTTTTTTTGCATTCTTTTTACAAAATATATTATTAGTACTTATAAGTTCAGTTTAAGTAAGGAGTTAAAATCATGATAATACATAAGGTATTGAATAATAATGTTGTAACTATAATAGATGAAAACAATAAAGAAGCTGTGGTTATGGGGAGAGGAATATCATTTCAAAAGAAAAAGGGAGATGAAATTAATGAAGAGATTATTGATAAAATATTTATTTTAAACAACAAATCAATTAATGAAAAACTTCTTAATCTGATAAATGATATACCAGTAGATTATTTAGAAATATCTGAAGAAATAATAAATTATGCTGAAGTAAAATTAGATACTAAGTTAAATGAAAATATATATTTAACACTTACAGATCATATTAATTTTTCAGTAAATAGACATAAAAATAATATGCCAATAAAAAATACAATGCTTTGGGATATTAAAAGATTACATAAAGAGCAATTTAAGATAGGTCTTAAGGCTTTAGAGATAATAAAAGACAGGCTTAATATAGAGTTACCAGAAGATGAAGCTGCATCAATTGCAATGCATATTTTAAATGGAGAACTAAATGGAGACATGCCTGAAATAGTAGATATGATAAATTTAATAGAAGAAATACTTAAAATAGTTCAATATCATTTTAATATTGAATTTGACGAAGAATCTATTAATTATTATAGATTTATAACACATTTAAAATTCTTTGCACAAAGATTAATGAATGGAAGATATTACGAAGATGAAGAAAATGATTTATATGAGATGATAAAAGTTAAATATCCAAATTCTAATAAATGTGTGGAAAGAATTTGTTCATTAGTAGAAAAAAGATATAAAAATAAATTAACTAAAGAAGAAAAACTTTATTTAATGATACACACAGCTCGTGTGGTTAGAGAAGGCAATTAATAATAAGTAAAGTAACATAAATTTTAATATATATGTAACTATTCAATTTAAGGAGGTGATGTGCTGGATAATTTGAATTATAACCAGAAGTAATCATAGGATTGTGACTAGTTCGGCTAGGCAAAACCTTAATTCTTCAAATCTTAATATTAATTAGTAGAAATAATGAAAAGATTGAAAGAGAGGAATTAAGCTATGAATTATGAAAATTTAGCAAAAAGTATTTTAAATTATGTTGGAGAAGAAGGTAATGTTGAACATGTAACTCATTGTGCAACAAGACTAAGATTCAACTTAAAGGATGTATCAAAAGTAAACCAAGAGAAGTTAAAACAAACAAAAGGTGTTATGGGAGTTGTAAATAGTAATGGGCAATTCCAAATAATTATTGGAAGCGATGTAGCTAATGTATATAAGAAGCTAATGGAATTAGGGTCATTCCAAAAGAGTAATGATGGAAATACTGAAAAGAGTAAAAAAGGAATATCTAGTATATTTGAAATAATTTCAGGTATATTTACACCAATATTACAACCACTTGCAGCAGCAGGTATGTTAAAAGCTGTATTAGTAATTGCAACGACATTTGGTTGGTTAACAAAAGATAGTCAAACTTACTATATATTTAACTTTGTAAGTGATTCATTATTTTTCTTCTTCCCAGTAATATTAGGGTACACATCAGCAGTAAAATTTAAGGCTAATCCATATATGGGGATGTTGATAGGTGGAATGCTTATTCATCCAAGTTTTAGTGCTTTAGTGTCAGCCGGTGAGTCAGTAACATTATTAGGACTACCAATAAAGCTAATAAACTACTCATCAACAGTAGTGCCAATAATTTTAATAGTTTGGATAATGTCATATGTAGAAGCATTTGCAGATAAAATATCACCAAAACCAATTAAATTTTTCTCAAAACCTTTAATTACAATGTTAGTTATGACACCGATAGCCTTTAGTGCTTTAGGGCCAATAGGTTCTTTCTTAGGAGATGGATTATCAAAGGTTATAGATACAATAAATGGAGTAGCACCATGGTCAATACCAATGATTGTAGGAGCAACTTCACCATTATTAGTAATGGTAGGTATGCATTATGCATTAATACCTATGGGAATTAACGGAATAGCTTTAAATGGGTATGAAAATATTGTAGGTCCAGGTATGCTTGTGTCAAATATAGCTCAAGGGGCATCAACATTAGCAGTAGCAGCAAAAACAAAGAATAAAGATTTAAAACAGTTAGCAGGATCAGCAGGATTAACAGCTGTTTTAGGTATTACTGAGCCAGCTATGTATGGTGTTACAATGAGACTTAAAAAACCACTTATTTCAATAATGATTAGTGGGGGAATAGCTGGGGCATATGCAGGGTTTACAGGAGTAGTTCGTTACGCATCAGGTTCACCAGGAATTGCATCACTACCTATTTTTATGGGAGATAATCCTATGAATATAATTCATACAATTATAGCTCTTGCAATAGCATTTGTATCAGCTTTTATTTTAACTTGGATTATAGGATTTGAAGAGCCTAGTAATGAAGAGCAAACTGTTGAAGTAGATGAAGTAGTAGAAGAAGAAGTTGAAGAAAAAAGTATAGAACCCTTAAATAAAAAGATAATTATAGCAAGTCCAGCTAATGGAAAAGTAGTTCAATTAAAAGATGTAAATGATGAAACTTTTGCAGGTGAATTTATGGGAAAAGGAATTGCAATAAATCCAAGTGAAGGAAAGATAGTATCTCCTGTAAATGGAAAAGTGCAAATGATATTTAACACAAAGCATGCAATTGGATTAACTTCTGAAGATGGAACTGAAATTTTAATTCATATTGGTATTGATACAGTACAGTTAAATGGTAAATACTTTAAGTCATACGTAGAATCAGGAGATGAAATTAATGTAGGAGATACATTAGTTGAATTTGATATGGATGCAATTAAAAAAGAAGGTTATGATTTAATAACTCCAGTAATAGTTACAAATACAAACGATTATTTAGAAGTATTACCAAAGGAAATAGAAGAGGTTAATGCAGGGAATACAGTATTAACAATTATATAAATATAAAGTAAGTTGTTTGGTATTTTAGACAACTTACTTTATAAATTAAATTTAAATAAAAAATAGAGTTAAATTTACTAAAGTACGGAGGTATGGTTATGAATAATGGTTTAAATAAATTTCCAAAGGGATTTTTATGGGGAGGAGCATTAGCTGCTAACCAATGTGAAGGAGCATATAATGAAGGTGGAAAGGGATTAACTACTGTAGATATTTGTCCAGCAGGGAAAAATAGACTAAGTGTAATGAAAGGAAATGTGCCATCATTATCACCTTTAGAGGATGAATATTATCCATCACATGAATCAATAGATTTTTATCACAAATTTAGAGAAGACATAGCATTATTTGCAGAAATGGGATTTAAATGTTTAAGAGTTTCAGTTGCATGGGCTAGAATATTTCCACAAGGAGATGAACTAGAGGCAAATGAAGAAGGATTAAAATTCTATGATGAGTTATTTGATGAATTATTAAAATATGGTATAGAGCCAGTAGTTACAATTTGTCATTTTGATACACCAATTGGTGTAATAGAAAAATTCGGTGGTTGGAAAAGTAGAAAGTTAATAGAATGCTATGAAAGATATGCAAGGGTATTATTCACAAGATATAAGGGTAAAGTTAAGTATTGGATGACATTTAATGAAATAAATATGTTACTACATCTTCCTTTTATGGGTGCAGGGATAACTATTGAGGATGGAGAAGATGAGTTACAAGTTAAATATGAAGCAGCTCATAATGAACTTATAGCAAGTGCTTTAGCAGTAAAGGCAGCTCATGAAATAGATCCAAATAATATGGTTGGATGCATGTTAGCAGCGGCATCATATTATCCATATTCATGTAATCCAAATGATGTTCAGAAGGCAAGGGAAAAGGATAGAGACACTTATTTCTTTATAGATGTACAGTCAAGAGGAGCTTATCCAGGTTATGCAAAGAGATTTTTTGTTGAAAATAACATAGATATAAAAATGGAACCTGGAGATGAAGAAATTTTAAAGAATAATACAGTAGATTTTTTAGGATTTAGTTATTATTCAAGTAGATGTACTAGCACAGATCCAGAAATATTAAATGGTATGACTTCAGGAAACGCATTTAAATCTGTAAGAAATCCACATTTAAGAGTTTCAGAGTGGGGATGGCAAATAGATCCATTAGGATTAAGAATAACATGTAATGATTTATATGATAGATATCAAAAGCCTTTATTTATTGTAGAAAATGGATTAGGTGCAAATGATGTAATTGAAGATGATGGGTCAATAAATGATGACTATAGAATAGAATATATGAGTGCACATTTAAAAGAAGCAAAGGAAGCAATAGCAGATGGAGTTGAACTAATAGGATATACATCATGGGGGCCAATAGATATAGTATCAGCATCAACAGGTGAAATGAAAAAACGTTATGGATTTATATATGTAGATAAAGATAATGAAGGAAATGGTACATTAGAAAGACGTAAAAAGAAGAGTTTTAACTGGTATCAAAATGTTATAAAAACAAATGGAGAAGAACTATAATTAATTTAAGAAGAGAAAAGATGAAAAAGTGTAATAAATATATCATTTATTTATTAGGAATATTCTTTTTATCATTAGGTTCAGTATTAGCTATAAAATCAAATTTAGGTGTTTCTTCAGTAAGTGCATTAGCTCTTAATTTGAGTTTAATTACATCATTTAATATCGGGACCTTATCTACATGTGTTTTTACAGTTTATGTAATACTTCAAATAATAATATTAAAAAAAGATTTTAAATTAATTCAATTAACACAAATTTTAGTAGCTATATTATTTGGTAGATTAGTTGATATATTAAATGTATCTATTAATTTTAATATAGAAAATATATGGGCTAGAATAATACTTTTAATAGTAGCTTTATTTATTACATCCTTTGGTATTTTATGTACAATAACTGTAAATATTATACCTATGCCACCAGAGGGATTAATAAAAGTAATATCATCAAAAACAGGAATAGAATTTGGGAAAATAAAAGTATATTTCGATTGTACCGTAGTTGGAATAGCTTTAATTGTTACTTTAATTAGTGGTATTGGATTAGGGGGAATAGGGTTAGGAACATTTTTATCTATGATTTTAGTTGGAAAAATATTATCATACATGAATATTTATATAAGAGATGGCATAGAAAGAATTATATTTGATTCAAATAAACTTAATTTTGAATAAAAAGGTAGATGGGGAAATTTAAACTGATTTCTATTAAGAAGATAGAGGCAAGTTTAAATAAACTCCATCTATTTTTTTATATAAATTATAAAATAATTTGTAGTAATTAAAAGTAAAATTTGTATAATTATAACATGGGGGTGGTTTTGTGAAAAAGTATAATAAGTATTTTATATTCTTAATTGGTATTTTTATTTTTACATTTGGTGTAGCTTTAATTTCAAAGTCTAATTTAGGAACAGGCTCTTGGGATGCTATAAGTTTTGGATTAAGTAATATGGCTTTGTTAACAACAGGAACTTGGATGGCTATTTGCTCTGGAGTTGCCTTAGTTTTAGCTGGAATAATAAAGAAAAAGTTTCCTAATATACTATGTTTTTTAACATCAGTATTAGTAGGGACAGGTGTGGACTTTTGGGTAAAGGTTATCAATGGGGTAGAAGTAAATAATATTGCTTTAAGATATTTAACATTTTTTCTAGGAATAATAGTATTATCCTTTGGTATAGGAATTTATTTATTACCTAGTTTGCCACCTAATCCAATAGATTATTTAATGGTAACTATAAAAGAAAAATTAAGTTTAAAAGTAATGTATGCAAAATTACTTGTAGATGGATGTTGTATCTTTATAGCACTTATATTTAAAGGGCCAATAGGAATAGGAACTATTCTTGCAACATTGCTGGTGGGTCCATTGGTTAATAAGTTTCAAGATTTACTACAAGGGTTATATAATAAGTTAATAAGTGAAAAAATAGATGGAAATGAAGAGATTGTTGAAGTATTTTCAGAAGGAATGACTGTGGAAAATAATAATTGTGAGCTAAAGTAAGATATAAGAAAACTAGTGATGAGATAAGGTTAAGGTAAAGTAAGATTAATGGGAAAAAGTTAGAAACTTGTATATTTAGGTAGTACCAATATTAGATTTATCTAATATTGGTACTTTTTTTATTTAAAATAAAAAGTATAAATTATGTTATTTTTAAAATTTAGATATAATGATTAAATTTATTATTATGCAAATATATTTTATATGGCAAAAACAGTTATATTTATCATTAATAGTAAATAAAATGTAAAATTTTAAAAAAAGAAAAATATTGGAAAATAATTATATTTATGATAATATATTTACAATATTAATAACTAAATATCAAAAATTATGGGGCAATATTAAATATTTAATATTTAGTTATAGTTATTTAAAGAGATAAGTATTAATAGATTATCTAATTTGAAAGCAAAAATGAGATGGGGGTATTCGTATGAACAAGAAAAGAGTAAAAAAGATAATTGGACTAGCTTTAATAGCAGCAGTTACAGGAACAAGCGTAATTAATGCCAATACTATTAATGTAGCTACAGCAAGTGATGTAGCAGAAGATACAAAAATATCAAAGGAAATTGATACTACATCAGATGAACTTGTATCAATTATAGTTGAATTTGTTAGTGAACCAACAGCAGTTGCATCAAAGCAAAAAGCTTACAGCTTAAAAAGTGCTGAATCAGCTGTAAAAAAGGATCATGAAACTTTTGAAGCTTTTTTAGCTAAGACTCCAAAAGCTTATTCAGCAGTAGCACCAACAATTAAATATTCTTATGAAACAGTATTTAATGGTGTAAGTATGCAAATCAAAGGAACTGAAGTAGCTAATTTATTGAATTCAGGTGTAGTTAAGAGAATTCATAAAACTAATACAGTTCATGTTGATACAGGTGCTTTAGAGGCAACTGAAAAATCAGTGGAAGATAGCGATGCAAATAATAAAAATAGTAGAATGGTAGATACAGTTCCTTATTTAGGCGTAGATGGACTTCATAATGAAGGAGTAGATGGTGAAGGAATAAAAGTAGGGGTTTTAGATACTGGAATAGATTATAATCATCCAGATTTAAAAAATGCTTATAAAGGATTTAGAGCTGAAGATGGTGATGAGCATAACCAAGATATAGATGCAACTATTGGATGGGACTTTATAGATAATGATGCAAATCCAATGGAATCTACTTATAAGGATTGGAAAGAAAGTGGATTACCTGAGATTCATCCAGAGTATGGTAGCAAATATTATACTGCTCATGGTACTCACGTATCTGGAACAATAGGTGCTAGAGGTGAAAATCCTGATAGTGCATTTAAAGTTGTGGGAATTGCACCTAAGGCAGATATTTATGGGTATAGAGTATTAGGTCCATATGGATATGGTGAAAATGATGGAATAATTGCAGCTATAGAAAAGGCTGTTACAGATGGAATGGATGTAATAAATATGTCTCTTGGAGATTCAGATATAAATGATCCATTTGATCCAATGACTACAGCAGTAAACAATGCTACAGAAGCAGGTGTTGTAACAGTTATATCTAATGGTAATTCAGGGCCAGGACCAGAAACAGTAGGTTCACCAGGAACATCTCAATTACCTATAGCTGTTGGAGCTAGTACTATTGATAATAAGAGAGAATTATATAATGTAAATGCTAAAGTTGAAGGAGCAGATGCATTAAATATAGCAGGAGAAGTAATCTTAAAGGATTTAGAAGTATCATTTAATGAATATGATGGAAAAGAATATGAATTTGTTTATTGTGGAATAGGAACTCCTGAAGATTTTGAAGGTAAGGATTTAACAGGAAAAGTAGCAGTTATAGATAGAGGAGATATAGCATTAGTAGATAAATCAATTAATGCTAAAGAAAATGGAGCTGTACTTACTATATTAGTAAATACTAGTGATGATACAAGAGTTCCATACTTAGGGGAAATGATTGCTACTAATACTATAGCTGTACAAAAAACAGTAGGTGATCAATTAAAGAATAATCCTAATGCTAAGATTTCAGTTGGAAAAACTGGTGAAGAGCTAATTAAGGGAGATGAATTAACTGACTTTAGTTCAGTTGGACCAGTTAAGGGAACTTATGATATAAGACCTGACTTAATAGCACCAGGGTCACAAGTTTTCTCAACAGTTCCAGAATATATTAATGATAGAAATGATGATGTAGATAATTATGCAGCAGCATATCAAAGAATGAGTGGTACATCAATGGCAGCGCCACATGTAGCTGGAATAGCAGCTTTAATTTTACAAGCTAATCCAGAATATACTCCAGAAGATGTAAAGGCAGCAATGATGAATACTTCAGAGCATCTTCATAGAAAAGATGGAGTTAGCTATAGTGTTCATGAAATTGGAGCAGGAAGAGTAAATCCTGTAGAAGCAGTAAAAGAAAAAGTTTCATTTAAGGCTACTTATGATGTTTTAGCTGGTGAAAATAAAGAAACTATTGAAAATGTAACAGGAATGCTTTCATATGCAAAATTAGTTATAGATAATGAGGGCGGAGCAGAAAAGACTATTCCAGTTACAGTAGAAAATAATACAAGTGAAGCAAAAACTTATTCAATCCAAGTTGAGTATTCAGATAGTCCAAGAGCTAAGGATGCTGCTAAAAATGGAGTGAACTTAACTCTTCCAACAGAAGTAACAGTTGAAGCTAATGGAACAGCTACTTTTGATGTTACTATAAATGTTCCAGCAACAGTCCAATTAGGAAACTATGAAGGTTATATTCATATTAATGATACTAATGGAGATGAAGATTATCAATTACCTTTTGGTACAACAGTAAAATCTGCTGTAGTGGAAAAGGTTACTGGATTAAACTCTAAGGTTACTAATAATAGTGCATCAATAGTATGGAATGAGCCAAGTTCAAAGGCTGAATTAGAGGGATATGTTATTTATAAAGATGGTAAGGAAATAGCAAATGTACCAGTAGGAACAACAAGTTATGAAATAGAAGGATTAAAAGCTAATACTATTTATGGTGTAAAAGTAACAGCTAAATACTCTCATAAAGAATCAAAACCAGCTTCAGTTAATATAAGAACTGCAAAATAAAAAATTAATATATGTAAAACTATTTTTAGAAGTGTCTATAAGGAATTAATATTCTTAATAGGCACTTTTATTTATTTTATAGTAGAGTTTGTAATATAACATAGAAATATATTTTAAAGATAATTAAAATGTAAAAAGATTTTAATATTTTATATGAAATATATTATTTTAAAGATTTAAACTAGTAGAAAGATGTAAAAATTTAAAAAATGAAAAATATAGGAAGATATAGCATTATATGTTAAAATACTCAGTGTATTAATAACAAAGTGTTAATTAATTGCGAAAAAAATTAATATTTTAGTATTTTGAGCTTGTGGGAATTTAGCTTGAAAGTAAGTTGAAGATTATATTTTTATAAAGTCTAAGTAATAAATAAACTTTATAAAGTATAAAATTTAGTCTTTATAAATATATTTTATCTTTAACTATAGTTATAAATAAAAGGGGGATAATTATGATTAAGAAAAAAGTGAGAGGGATAATTGGAGCTGCTTTAACTTTAGCATTAGCAAGTAATAGCATTACTTATAAAGCAGCAGTTAATACACCAGAAGAAAAGATTTCTAACAATGTACAAGCTGTTGAAGGTGATTATTTAAAAAAGCCATCAGCTAGTGAGGAAGAATTTAAAATAAGTAAGGATATTGATATTACTTCAGATGGAGTAATTCCAGTAATAGTTGAGTTTGTAAGTGAACCAACAGTATTATCAGCTAAGCAAGCTAAAACTTTTAGTTTAGCTAAGGTAAAGGTTGATAGAGATCATAAAATATTTGAAAAGTTTTTAGCTAAAATGCCGAAGGTTTATTCAACAGAAACAGTAGAAGTTAAAAATTCATATACAAATGTTTTTAATGGAGTATCTTTAAATATAAAAGCAAGTGAAATAGAAAATCTTTTTAATTCAGGAGTAGTTAAAAGAGTTCATAAAGATGCTGAAGTTGTTGTAGAGCAGCCAGTAGAAGTTCAAACAAGAACTAATGAACTTGAAACAAATCAAATAGAACCATATATGATGGATTCAGTACCATACTTAGGTGTAGATGAATTACACAAAGAAGATATAAAAGGACACGGGGTAAAAGTAGGTGTATTAGATACAGGTATAGATTATAATCACCCAGATCTTACAAATGCATATGTAGGATTTAGAGCAGAAGATGGGGATCCTAAAACTCAAGATATTAATACAATTAAGGGTTGGGACTTCATAAATAATGATGCAGATCCAATGGAAACTACTTATCAAGATTGGAAGGTTAGTGGTAAGCCAGAAACTACTTCACAAGGAAGTTACTATACATCACATGGAACTCATGTATCAGGAACAATAGCAGGGCAAAAAGAAAATTTAGAAAGTGAAATGCCTGTACTAGGGGTAGCACCTGAAGTAGAACTTTATGGATATAGAGTATTAGGACCTTACGGATCAGGAGCAACATCTGGAATTATAGGGGCTATAGAAAAAGCAATTACTGATGGAATGGATGTAATAAATATGTCTTTAGGTTCATCAGCTAATAATAGTCCATATGATCCAATGACTATAGCTGTAAACAATGCTACTTTAGCAGGAGTTGTAACTGTTATATCAAATGGTAACGCAGGTCCAAATAACTTTACAGTAGGAAATCCAGGTACATCACCACTTCCAATAGCTGTTGGAGCTAGTACAGTAGATTTTAATTATGATACTTATGATGTTAAATTAGGTGATTTAACAATATCAGGTGAAATAATGGCTAAGGACTTACAAAGTTCAATAAACCAATACGAAGGTCAAGAACTTGAAGTTGTTTATTGTGGATTAGGTAAAGAGTCAGACTTTGAAGGTAAGGATTTAACAGGTAAAATTGCTTATGTTGAAAGAGGAGATATTGCATTAGTTGATAAAGTTGCAAATGCTAAAAAGTATGGAGCTGCCTTTGCTATAATGAGTAATAATGTAGATTCAGGAAGAATGGCTTATTTAGGAGAATTAGATGTAGCTAATACAATAGCTATTTCAAAAGCTGATGGAGAAAAGCTTAAAGAAAATTTAGATAAGAAAATAGCTATAACTTCAACTGGAAGCATCTTAGTAGAAGGTGATGAAGTAACTAGCTTTAGTTCAGTTGGACCAGTTAAGCAAACTTACGATATAAGACCAGACGTAGTTGCACCTGGAGCTCAAGTATTCTCAACAGTTCCAGAATATATTAATGATAAAAATGAAGATGTGGATAACTATGGAATAGCTTATCAAAGAATGAGCGGTACATCAATGTCTGCACCTCACGTATCAGGTATAGCAGCATTAATATTACAAGCTAATCCAGAATATACACCAGAGCAAGTAAAGGCTGCATTAATGAATACTTCAGAGCATATTCATCAAAAGAGTGGAGAAAGCTATAGTGTTCATGAAGCTGGAGCAGGAAGAGTTAATCCTGTAAATGCAGTAAAAGAAAGAGTGTCATTCAAAGCAAAATACAAAGTTTTTGCTGGTGAAGAAGGAATGACATATGACAATGTAACAGGTATGATTTCATACGGTAAGTTAAATATGCCAGAAGAGGGTGTAGGAACAAAAACTATACCAGTTACAGTTGAAAATAATACTGATACAGAAAAAACTTATAATGTAGAAGTAGAATATTCAGATAGTAATAGAGCTAAAGATGCTGCTAAAAATGGGGTTAGCTTAACATTACCAGAAACAGTTACAGTAGCTCCAGGAGAAATAGCTACATTTGATGTAACAATAACAGCACCAGTAGGAGCTGAGTTTGGAACTTATGAAGGTTATGTACACTTCAATGAAGTAGGAAATGATAAAAATGATTATCAAATGCCGTTTAGTACAACTATAAGGAAAAATGGATTTGATCTTTTAGATTACCCAGATTTCAATGGGTTTGCAAAGGGAATATCAGCATTTACATCATCAAACTTAATGAATAGACATCCTGAATTATTCTTGATTTATTCAGATATAAATTTAATAGCTTCTGTTAATGATCCAATAAAAAATATTTATTACTTTATTAAGGATGCAGAAACAGGTGAGTATATTGGACATGCAGGAACAGAAGAAGGTTGGTGGATTAGAGAAGGAGCAACTGTATTCTTAGAAAATATAGCACCAAATGGAAGAGTAAGTAAAATAGTTAATGGAAAAATAACTCACGAAAAAATTGCATTAGAAGAGGGGTTATATGATTTAGAACTTATTGCAGAAAAAACTGATGGAGGAACATTTACAGACTCAATTCCTATTAGCATAGTAAATAATACTAACGGAGATGAGATCAGTTATAACTTTGAGCCTGGAATTACTGAAGTAACTGAGGATATGTTTACAAAAGAACTTTGGTATGATGGAGCAATGCATGAAGGTCTTTGGATAAAAGCAAATGTTCATAATGAAGCAGTCGAAAAAATGAAAAATAGAGGATTAAACTTTATAAAGCAAAATGAAGTAAATACTATTTTTGCTACAGGATATTTAGAAAATGGAAAAAGAGTAGCAATGGGAACTATGCCTGAAGAAGAAGAGATTATAAAAGTTGCTGGTGTTGAAAAGAGTGATTTAGAAGATGGTTTCTTTAAAGTACAACTTAGTTTAGCTAATGCAGGAAAAGTAACTCAAAAGGATGATAACTTTATTTTTGTAAAAGAAGGAACTCAATATTTATCATTAGATTTTGAAAATGAAACAATAAGTACAGATAAAGAATTAAAAACAACAATTTCATTAAATAATGTAGAGGATATAGTTGAAGGTACTTTTGAATTTGAAGTAGTAGGAGCTGCTAAATTAAAAGCTGATGCTATAAAGCCAACAAAAGAGTTAGAAGAAATATTAGCTAAAAATAATAATGATGTTGAGGTATCAATTAATAGAAAAGAAGGGGCAGATTTCTCAGATAAATTTGAAATATCATTTAAATTAACAGGAGATCAAGTTAAAGGCTTAAATGGAGATATTAAATTATTTGATGTTGAATATTCAGTCCAAGAGTTAAGAGGAATATCAGAAAATTTAAAAGATAGTTATCAATTTACAAGTAATAAAATAAATGGAACTAAAGGTGGATTTAAAAACTCTGCTAATGAAGAAGTAGCAGTAAAAGTAAAAACTATTGCAAAAGAAATAGATATAGATTCAAATAGAACACTTATATTTGGTAGCGTTGATAATATTATTAGAGGATTTAAAGGAAGTGCAATTTACGCAGTAGATCCAGAAGGAAATAGATATGAGGCAACTCATAGTAAATATGATGAAATGTTTGGATTTGGTTATACATTTGTATTTAATAACTTACCAGTAATTGAAGGTGATTATAAAGTAATTGCTGAAACACCAGGTTCATTTAATAGTATAGTAAATGTTCCGGGATCTACAATAAACAAATCTGGAGAAAGAGTAGGAAATGCCTTCTCAATTACAGGACAAAGCTTCCAAGCATCATATGGTATGGAAACTGTTATAGGTGATACTAATGGAGATGGAGCTATTGATATAGTAGATGCTATGGAAATAGCAAAATTATATGAAACTGATATACCAAAAACTAAATCAAAGTTAACAGTTGATTTTAATGGTGATGGAAAAGTAGATAGAACTGAAATGGATATAATTGTATATAACTATTTAAAACAAGATTTAACTAGAGAAGATTCTAAAGTGCCAGAAACTCTTGTAGATGGAAAGGATATTATTGATGTTCTTGAAAGTTGTGGATATTTTGATGAAACTCCTGAATACAATGTTGAGTTAAACATGGATAAAGAAACAACTGTAGTTGGAGAAACTTTAAATCTTTTAGCTATACCTCCAGTTGAAACTGTAGACTTTAAATATGAGTTATCAGTAAGAGAAGTTGGAAGTAATGATTGGGCAGTTATAAGTAAGAAATCAATGAACAATAAATTTACATGGAAGAGTGAAAAAGCTGGAGAGTATGAGTTTAAATTAAGAATATTTAAAGATGATATTGAATATGTAGTTCAAGATAATAAAATTCATACAGTTAAAGATATAGTTATTTCAAAAGCTGAGAATTTAAAGTCAGAAGTAACAAATAGTTCAGCTTCATTAACTTGGGAAGCTCCAAAGTCCATTGATGGATTAGTTGGATATGTAATTTACAAAGATGGAAAGATGATAGCAGAAGTACCAGTTGAAGTTAATGAATATTTAGTAGAAGCTTTAAAAGCTAATACTATTTATGGATTTAAAGTTACTGCTAAATATTTAAATGAAGAAGAATCTAAACCAGTATCAATAAATGTAAGAACACAAAAATAATTAATTTTAAAGAGTAGAATGAAAATTTCTACTCTTTATTTTTTTCGACAAGGGTTTAGTTTATTATATTTAATTTATATTAAAAAAAAAGGCAATGCAAAGGCGTTTTTTTATATTTTTAATAAAAATTTGCTGTAAATAAATATAGAAAAAAATATAACTATAAATAAAATAGCATAAATTATAATTTTTTATATAAAAAATATAAATTATTGATATTTTTATGGTAAAAAAATGTAAAAATTTAAAAAATGAAAAAAGTAGGAAAAAATAGGAGAGTGTGTTAAAATAATTATTATATTAATACGAAAATATTAACAAATAGGGCAAATAATTGATATTTCAATATTGGTTATTTTTGAGAATGTCGATTGATATGAGAAATTTTGTTATGTTTCAATATAAAGCACTTAGTTTCTATTGAAATATAGCCATAAATAAAAAGGGGGATAACAATGATTAAGAAAAAGGTTAAAAGAATAATTGGGGCAGCTTTAACATTAGCGTTAGCAAGTAATAGTATTACTTATACAGCTGCAGTAAACACACCAGGAGAAAAAAATAACACAGCTACAAATGTACAAGCTATTGAAGGTGATTACTTAAGAAAGCCAACTAATAGCAGTGAAGAAGATTTTAAAATTAGTAAAGAAATAGATACTGCATCAGAAGAAGTGATTTCAGTAATAGTTGAGTTTGTAAGTGAACCAACAGTTTTATCAGCTAAGGAAGCTAAAGCTTTTAGCTTATCTAAGGTTAAAGTTGATAGGGATCATAAAATATTTGAAAAGTTCTTAGCTAAAATGCCAAAGACTTATTCAACAGAAGCAGTAGAAGTTAAAAATTCATATACAAACGTATTTAATGGGGTATCTTTAAACATAAAAGCAAGTGAAGTAGAAAATCTTTTTGAATCAGGTGTAGTTAAAAGAGTTCATAAAGATGCAGAAGTTGTTGTTGAACAACCAGTAGAAGTTCAAAAGAGAGCTACTGAAGTTGAAACAAATCAAATAGAGCCTTATATGATGGATTCAGTACCTTACTTAGGTGTTGATACATTACATGATGAAGATATTAAAGGTCAAGGAATTAAAGTTGGGGTTTTAGATACAGGAATAGATTATAATCACCCAGACCTTACAAATGCTTATCAAGGATTTAGAAATTCAGATGGAGATCCAAATTCACAAGATATAGATTCAGTTATTGGATGGGATTTCGTTGATGGTGATGCAGATCCAATGGAAACTACTTATAAGGATTGGCAAGGAAGTGGAAAACCAGAGTTTGACTCTCAAGGTGGAGCATACTATACTGCACACGGTACTCACGTATCAGGAACAATAGCAGGTCAAAAAGAAAATCCAAATACAGACATGCCAGTATTAGGTGTAGCACCAGAAGTAGAACTTTATGGATATAGAGTATTAGGTCCATATGGTTCAGGAGCAACATCAGGAATTATAGGAGCTATAGAAAAATCAGTTATTGATGGAATGGATGTAATTAATATGTCTCTTGGAAATGGAGCAAATAATAGTCCATATGACCCAATGACTATAGCTGTAAATAATGCTACTTTAGCAGGAGTTGTAACAGTTATTTCAAATGGTAACTCAGGACCAAATAACTTTACAGTAGGAAATCCAGGTACATCACCACTTCCAATAGCTGTTGGAGCTAGTACGGTAGACTTTAATTATGACACTTATGATGTTAAATTAGGTGATTTAACAATATCAGGTGAAATAATGGCTAAGGATTTACAAAGTTCAATAAACAAATACGAAGGTCAAGAACTTGAAGTTGTTTATTGTGGATTAGGTAAGCCAGAAGATTTTGAAGGTAAAGATTTAACAGGTAAAATTGCTTACGTTGAAAGAGGAGAAATTGCATTAGTTGATAAAGCTGCAAATGCTAAAAAGTATGGAGCTGCATTTGCTATAATGAGTAACAATGTAGATTCAGGAAGAATGTCTTACTTAGGAGAGCTAGATGTAGCTAACACAATAGCTATTTCAAAGGCTGATGGAGCAAAACTTAAAGAAAACTTAGATAAAAAAATAGCTATAACTTCAACTGGAAGTATCTTAGTAGAAGGTGATGAAATCACTAGCTTTAGTTCAGTTGGACCAGTAAAGCAAACTTACGATATAAGACCAGACGTAGTTGCACCAGGAGCTCAAGTATTCTCAACAGTTCCAGAATTTATAAATGATAAAAATGAAGATGTAGATAACTATGGAATAGCTTACCAAAGAATGAGTGGTACATCAATGTCTGCACCTCACGTATCAGGTATTGCAGCATTAATATTACAAGCTAATCCAGAATATACTCCAGAGCAAGTTAAGGCTGCATTAATGAATACATCAGAGCATATTCACCAAAAGAGTGGAGAAAGCTATAGTGTTCATGAAGCTGGAGCAGGAAGAGTTAATCCTGTAAATGCAGTAAAGGAAAAAGTGTCATTCAATGCAAAATACAAGGTTTTTGCTGGTGAAGAAGGAATGACATATGACAATGTAACAGGTATGATTTCATACGGTAAGTTAAATATGCCTGAAGAGGGTGTAGGAACAAAAACTATACCAGTTACAGTAGAAAATAATACAGATGAAGCAAAAACGTATAATGTAGAAGTAGAATACTCAGATAGTAAGAGAGCTAAAGATGCTGCTAAAAATGGAGTTAATTTAACATTACCAGAAACAGTTACAGTAGCTTCAGGGGAAACTACTACATTTGATGTAACAATAACAGCACCAGTAGGAGCTGAATTTGGAACTTATGAAGGTTATGTACACTTCAATGAAGTTGGAAATGATAAAAATGATTATCAAATGCCATTTAGTGCAACTGTGAAGAAAAATGGATTTGATGTTGTAGATTACCCAGATATGCAAGGATATGCAAAGGGAATAGCAGCATTTACATCAGCAAACATGTTAAATAGAAATGAAAATTTATATATGGCATTTTCTGATATAAATGTATTACTTTCAGTTAATGATCCTATAAAAAATATATACTTCTTTGTTAAAGATGCAGAAACAGGTGAATATATCGGACATGCAGGAACAGAAGAAGGTTGGTGGATACCAGAAGGTGTAACAGTAATAGTAGAAGGTATTGTACCAAATGGTAAGGTTAATAAAATTGTTGATGGTAAAATATCTCATGAGCAAATTACATTAAAAGACGGTGCTTATGAATTAGAAATTATTGCAGAAAAAACTAATGGAGAAACATTTACAGACTCAATGCCTATGGGTATCATAAATGATACAAGCACTGATACACAAGATTTTAACTTTGAACCAGGAATTATTGAAGTAACTGAAGATATGTTTACAAAAGAACTTTGGTATGATGGTGCAATGCATGAAGGAATTTGGTTAAAAGCTAATGTCAATAACACTATAGTAGATAAATTAAAAAATGAAAAAGGTTTAAGTTACTTAAAGCAAAATGAAGTTGCTTCAATGTTTACACTAGGATTCTATCCTAATGGAAATAGTGTAGGTATGGGAACAATGTCAGAAGGAGAGGAAACTATAAAAGTAGCTGGTGTAGAAAGATCAGACTTAGATAATGGATTCTTCAGAATGGAAGTAAGCTTTGCAAATGCAGGTAAGGTAACTGATGAATTAAAAGACTTTATATTTGTAAAAGAAGATACTCAATATGTATCAATGGAACTTCCAGAAAATATTAGTAAAGATAAACCAGTTAAATCAACAATTACTTTAAATAATGTTAAAGATGTAGCAAAAGGTAATTTCAAATTAAAAGTATATGGAGATGCTGATTTAGCAGTTAGCTCAATAACACCTACTAAAGAATTACAAGATATATTAAATGAAAATGGAAATGAAGTAAAAGTAAATATAGAAAAGACTAAGCTAGATCACTTTAATGATGAATTCCAAGTGTCATTTGAAATAACTGGTGATAACGTAAAAGGATTAACTGGGGATTTAAATTTATTTGATATTGAATATACAGTTGAAGATTTAAAGGGATATCCAGAAACTTTAATGGATGGTTACCAATTTAGATATAATAGATTTGAAGGTCAAGATGGTGAGTTTAGAAACTCTGCAAATGAAATAGTAGATGTTAAAGCAGGTACTATAAATAAAAATGCAGTTATTGATTCTGATAGAACTGTTATATATGGAAATACAAGAAGTATTGTTAGAGGTGTAAAGGGAAGTAAGGTTTATGCTGTAGATCCTCAAGGAAATAAATATGAACCTACATATCTTGAACAAGATATGTTTGAATATGGATATACATTTGCATTCAATGACCTACCTATTATCAATGGAGATTATAATTTAATAGTAGAAACACCAGGTGCATTTAATAGTATAGTTAATGTTCCAGGATCTAAATTAAATAAAGCAGGAGAAAGAGTTGGTAATGCATTCTCACTTGCAGGACAAAGTTTCCAAGCACCATATGGAATTGGTACTGTTTTAGGAGATACAAATGGTGATGGAGCTATTGATATAGTAGATACTATGGAAGTTGCTAAATCATATGAATTTGAATTACAAACTAGAGCTAAAGAAGATTCAATAGTTGACTTTAACGGTGATGGAAAAGTTAATAGATTAGATATGGATGTTATTCTTGCTAGTTACTTAAAGCAAGATTTAACTAGAACAGATTCTAAAACTCCAGAATCAGTAGTTGATGGAAAAGATATTATTGACGTTCTTGAAAGCTGTGGATATTTCGATGAAACTCCAGAATATAATGTTCAATTAGAAATGGATAAAGAAGCTTCAGTAGTTGGAGAAACAGTTAATTTAGTAGCAATACCTCCAATTGAAGGTGTTGAGTTCGAATACGAATTATCAGTAAAAGAAAAAGGAATCAGTACATGGACTGTACTAAGTGAAAAATCAGATAATAATAAATTCACATGGACTAGTGAAAAAGCTGGTAACTATGAATTTAAATTAAGAATATTTAAAGATGATATAGAATACGTTGTTCAAGATAATAAAACTCATGTAGTTAAGGATATAGTTGTTTCAAAACCAGCAAAATTAAGTGGTGAATCAACTAATAGTTCAGTAGCTTTAACTTGGGAAGCTCCTAAAACTACAGATGGTTTAGTTGGATATGTTATCTATAAAGATGGTAAGGAAGTAGCTACAGTAGATAATGGAACTACAGAATATACTGTAGAAGAATTAAGAGCAAATACTATTTATGGATTTAAAGTAGTAGCTAAATACTCTAATGGGGAAGTTTCTAAGCCAGTATCTAAAAATGTTAGAACAACTAAATAATAAAAAGAAAGTTTTAAAGGGATGGTTAATTAATTACTAATTAAACTTTCTTAACAATAAAACATCTAATAAGAAATTACTTCTTATTAGATGTTTTTATTATTAAATTTTCAATATATATACAATGTAGAAATTTTATATTAGAAATCAAATACGAATTATAAAGTGGCTTTTCCACTTATTATACATTGAATTTAAATAACAATACTGATATAATATAATCTCTATTTAAAGTATTAGTAGATAAAATATGTACTTATTTTATAGACTAGATAAAACTAATTACTACAGAAGATTTTAATAAAAAAAATTAAAAATAGATTTAGTAGATATTAATTTGAATATATTATTGATAAATAAGTATAATCAAATTAATATATTAGTTTTAAATTATAAAAATAGAGACTTTATAAAATAGATAGAAATTTTGGAGGAATACTAATGCCAAATAGAATAGCAATTTTAGGTGGTCCAAGATGTGGAAAGACTACATTAATACAACAATTATATGTAGAAATGAAAATAAGAGATTTAAATGTAGGTGTAGCAACAGAATATAGTACTGATTATTTAAGAGATAAAGGTATGATTGAAAATATAGCAGAACAATATGGAATTTATTTAGGGCAACTTCATTTAGAAGAAAGCTTAAATTCATTTGATTATGCAATAACAGATTATGCTACATTTGTACCATACATATATGGAAGATTTATGTTAGGAACTAAAAAAAGATCTTCTAAGGAAATAGAAATATTAAAAGACTTATATGTTTTAGCTTTAAGAGATTTACCAAAGTATGATCATATATTCTTTGTTCCAAGAGAATTTGGTTATGCTAAAGATGGCGTAAGATGGCAAGATGAAGAAGTTGCCAAGGCTGTTGATAAGGCAATATTAAGTTTCTTAGAAGCTGAAAATGTTAAATATACAGTGATAACTGGTTCAACTAAAGAAAGAGCTGAAAAGATTCTTGATATAGTTGGTGTTCAAGAAGAAATAGTTTTACCAGGATCAATAGAATAGTAAATTAGGATAATGCAAAAATAGGTATGATATTCATACCTATTTTTTTATTTACTTAAAAAAAGTTATAATTCGCGAATAATTTGGGCTCATATAAGTAATGTTTGAAAAATAAAAATAAATTTAATATAAAATTGTTGTAAAAAGTACAAGCATCTTAGTGGGGAAAAAGAAAAAAATAGACAATTGTATATATGAATAATGGGGAAATGAAATAATAGTTGTATATTAAGTTTAAGGAGAAAAAAATATGAGGTATGGAGATTTTGGGAATATTTTAAAGGAGATTATAGAGTTTACGGGAGTAAAGTATGTAAGAATTGCAACTGCATTAGAATATGATTCTTCATACATAAGCAAGTGGTGTAATAATAAAAGATTGCCATCATTAAATAATAGTAAATATGTAATACAAAAATTAAGTGAGTTTTTTTCTATTGAATTAGAAAGTAATGGAATGATTGAAGAATTTAATAAAAGGTTTGATTTAAATTCAAGTAATACTACTGAGGAGCTTAAGATTAATATAGAGGAACTTTTAACTAAAAATTATTTAAAATCAGGTAATTCAAAGGAAGAACAAGTTGATAATGATATTAAGTTTATAGAAAATAGACTACTTGAATTTATATATAAAAGATTAGATAAGATTTTAAATGAAACAAAAGAAGATATTGAAATACTTTGTACAGACAATATATTTGATTATTTTAATGATAATTTAGACAATAAATTAAATGATAACAATATTAAGGATATAGATATAGATGTTAAGTTAGGCGTAGAAGTTGAAAGTATTTATGACATAAGCAAATTTAGAAAAGTAACTAGTTTATTAAGCTGTATGATAAATTCTAACTTTACTATATATGACAATAAGAACTTTAAAAATTTAAATAGGTTAATAGTTAAAAATAGATTTGCATTAATTTTTTCTTATAACAAAGAAAGTAATTATGGAGCTGGAGTATATATTACAAACTTAAAAAATGTTCAGGATTTATATAATGATACAATAAAATTTTTTAGTAGAAAAAATATGATAATTGAGCCTTTAAGCGTTACTGAAATAGAAAATATGGATTACGTTATAGATTTTTATAGAGGAAATAATTTCAATATAGTTCCAAATGAGGGCTTTTCAAATTTTTTGAATAATGAACTTATAAAGGGTTTAGTTAATAAAAAAAGAGATGTTTTAAAAGAAAGTATATTAAAAACATTTGAAAAAACTGAAGTAATAATGGAAGATTTTTTTTCAGATAAAAAAATCATAAATATTATAATAATTAAATCAAAATTATTAGAGTATATAAAGCATGGAAGAGTTTCACTAGGTCAAATGGATTATTATATGTCTTGGGAAGAAAGAGAACTTCACATAAAAAGTATGATAGAAAAAATGAGAAAGTTTGAAAGTATAAATTTAATTTTAATTGATGATACTGCATTTAAATTTGAGACAACTAATTTATTTAGACTTTCTTTATTTTGTAATGAAGATAAAGCTTTTTTAGTAAAGTGTGGCGAAAAGTTGAAAAACTTTAAAACATCTCATTATAAAATATTAGATAGGAAAATTATTGAAGCTATTAATAATGAACTTAAGCAAAATAAAAAAATAAATGAAATCAAGAATTATTATGACAAGGAATATATTATAAATCTTATACTTAGTAGATTTATGATGTATAAGAAGATTTCATTAATGAAATAGAGAAGTAAATAGGAATTGTGATGGACAAGGTGTGTCATCAATTGTCACTAAGAGTCATTGTGAATAACTTTTTATTGGTAAAAACATTGATATAATAATTAATGTTAGCAGATAAGTGGTATATGAGAATGATTATAGGAGGATAACTCTATGGAGGAGTATAGAAAGGAAAAGTCAAAAATAATACCAAGCATTTTATTTTATAGCTTGATAATTTTTATTTTAGTAGGATCTACAGTTTTTTCTCTTAGCAAAAATAAAAATAAATCAATATTTGGATTTAGGTTTTATAATGTTTTAACTAGCAGTATGGAACCAGCTATAAAGAGCGGGGATTTGGTATTAACAAAAATAACTGACTCTAAAAATATAGAAGTAGGAGATATTATTACATTTTATCCTTCAGTAAATCCTGATGCTTATTTAACACATAGAGTTATAGAAAAAGCTGAAAATTATAATGATTCAGGATTAATTGGGTTTAAAACAAAAGGGGACAATAATGAGAGCGCAGATAATATGGTTGTTAGTGAAAAAAAGGTAGTAGGAGTTGTAGAATTTGTTATACCTTATTTGGGATTTATAATTTCTTATATAAGTCAAAATATAATACTAATTATATCTCTAGTACTTTTAATAGTTATTTGGGCCAAGCTTGTAAGGTACTTTTGTAAAAAATGATGTAAGTTGCTTATTTTAAGTAATTAACATAAATATGACAAAAGGAGAGAGGAAGAATGAAGAAAAACAAAAAAGTAGTATTATTAGCGACAGCATTGGTATCATCTGCAATAATAATTGGGGCAACATATGCATGGTTTACAGCAGAAGAGACAGTATTAAATAATTTTAACTCTAAAAATGTAATAGGGGTAGATCTTGTAGAAGATTTCGACTCAATTGGAGCAGGTGATTTAAAACCTGGAGTAACTATTAATAAAAGAGTAAGTGTAATACAAACTGGAACTGGATCAGCTGTTACTCGTGTACGTTTAGAAGAGATGTTACAAAAGTTTGAGGCAAAGGTTGATGGTGGATTAGCTGTATATAATGAAGTTACATCAAATCCAGCAGATGCTTCTTTAAAGGCAGTTACAATTTCAAAAGAAGGCAGAGATGCAAAAATTAATGCTTTAGGATTAACTCAAATAACTGATACAGGAAGAATTTTAGGGGGATCAGCTCCAGTAGAATTATTAGTTTATGAAAAACAAACAGCTTCAGTATCAGGAACAACATATCAATACATTGGATTTAATAAAATTGATGATGACACATATCAGCTTGTTGATTTAACAACATCAGCGGATAAAATCACAGGAGTTACTTATCAATTTAATAAGAAGTTAGATGCAGTTACAGCTATTCACTTATTAAATAATGGAGATACAGCATTAGATCCAGATCATGGAGATATAATATTAACTTTAAATGGAACAAAAGTTAAACCAATAGCTAATTGGACAGGCCCGGAGGATGCTTGGTTCTATGATACAGATGGATGGGCATATTATGGTAAATTATTAAGTGAAGGAACTTCTACACCAACTTTACTTGAAACTGTTGAGCTAGATAAGAAGGTAGGAAATGAAGCAAATGATATTGATTATAAAATAAACGTTCGTATGCAAGCGGTACAACCTACATGGGAGGCTATTGAAGCTGAGTGGAAGATTGCACCTGTTACTCAAAATGTAAGTGGAAACTTTGAAATAATTGGACCAACAACATTAAGTGCCGAAGCACAAGCAATATTAATAGAAATTATCGCTCCAAGAAACTAAAGATATAACGGCTTTCTCTAGAAATTTATCTGATGGCTAGTAATTGAAAAACTCTTCATATTTAAGAGGTAATTAACAATTGATATGCCTATAGATAAGGACTTCTAACCTTCAAGTGGAGTTAAAACTCCATTTGAAGGTTAGATTTATGTTTATAGAGATGGCCGTTTTGTTACCAATATATCATTGGAAAGTATAAGAAAAATGTACTAAAGAAAAATAAATATTAATTTTAATATATTTGGGAGGTGGCGGATGTATGAAAACAATGGTAAAAAAATTAATATGTTTTACAGTATTGCTTGTAGCTTTGACAGTGACTATTTTTTATAGTTCAGTTAATGCAGAACCTTTACCAAATAAATTTTTAATTGTTGATGATAATGGAATAAGTGCGGACACTTCAAATGGAGAGTATTATGTAAAAATAGATGATATGCTGCCAGGAGAAGAATATACAAACAAAATTCACTTAAGTAACTTAAGTTTAGATTCTAATTTAAATTTATACATGAGAATGGAGCCAGTAGAAAGTAGAGGAGATGTAGATTTATTTGAATTAGTAACTATTACGTTATCTATTGATGATAATGAACTTTATAAGGGGTCACCAAATGGGTTTGGAAGTATAGATATGCAAAGTAAAGTAAAGGAAATAGGAAGCTTTAAGCCTGGTGAAGAAAAGGTTATGTATGTGACAGCTATGTTAGATTCAGATATGAATGGAGAATATAACGGAGATATAGATTTTAAATGGGTTTTTTCTGCTGTTAAAAATGTTAATGTTGATAAACCACAAACAGGAATTACTTTTGACAAGCTAATATATTTAATAATACTGTTATTTTCAGTTAGTATATTGATTTTATATGTAATTAAAGAAAAAAGGGAGCGTGATTGCATATGAAAAAGTTAAAAAGGACAATTTTTATTACTTTAGCATTAGTATTAACTATGGTTGTGGCAGTTTGGGCTTTTAGATCATCAAATGATTCAATTAAAAATGATTTTATAGTAGCAGATTTAAATGTAAGTATTGATGAAGACTTTAAATTACCTACAGATTTTTTATATCCAGGAGATAGTCATATAAAAGATGTTAAGGTGAAAAATAATTCAAATCAACCTATATTTGTAAGGGTTATGGCATTGCCACAAATTGCTTTAGGTGAAATGGTATTAGAAACAAAAGCAATTGTTTTATTAGATATAGATGAGGCTAATTGGAGAGATGGAAAAGATGGATATTATTATTATAAAGGTGTTTTAGAAGTAGGAAAAACTACAGCTTCTTTATTTAAGAATGTTAGTATAGCCGATAATATAAGTAAGGATATATACGAAAATTCTAAATTCGATATTATGGTGAAAAGTGAGGGTTGTCCAATAACTAGAAGCAAAGTTCATATTAATTCCTGGTGGGGAGGAAACGCACCAACAGAAGAGCCTTTAAAGAGTATTAGTGATGAGTTATCTAAAATAGCTGAAAGGGATGGTGCAAGATGAGAAAAAGATCTAAACCTAAAAGGAAAAGATATATTTTAATATGTACTCTATTAATTTCAGCAATTTTAGTTTCAGTAGATAGTTTTGCTTGGTTTAAAACTGAAGTTAGTATGTTAAATATTTTTAAAACAAGTAAGTTAGAAGTTAGAGTAGCAGAATATTTTGTACCACCAGAGGATATGAGATTAGGAGAAACGGTAAAAAAGATGGTAACAGTTGAGAATACTGGGGGAGCAAGTGCTTTAGTAAGAATTTCTTTAGATGAATATTTGGCTTTGTTTGAAATTGACAGTAACACAGGAAATTTATTAACTATAGATGATGATGGATCAGAAAAACTAGATATGAAGGACCCAAATTCATGGGCTGTAGGTCAATTAAATAGGGATAGATTAGATGGGAAAAAATACAATAAAATTAAAGAAATAAGAAAAGAAAGCAATATAGGAATTAAATCATCTATTGAATACTTGGATATAAGTTTTACTAATTTAGATGATGATTGGATTTATGATGAAAATACAAGATATTTTTATTACACAAAGATATTAAAGCAAAAAGAAATTTCAACAGTACTATTAGATAAAGTTACTTTAAGCAATAGTTTACCTAATAGTCATAAGGGAATGAAATATGATTTAGTAGTTAATATGGATGCTATAGAAGCTACAAAAGATGCATTAATAGATACATGGGGAACTGTGGATAATGAACTTTTAGACAGGCTAACTACATTATTTGATTAAGGAGGAGGTAAATATATGAAAAGAACATATAGACTTATAAAAAGAAAAAAAACATTTAATAGAATTTATAGTTCAATACTTGCTATTGCTATTACAGCTTCAATATTAAATTATAATAAGATTTTCACATTAGCAAATGACCCCTCCAGTAGTGATCAAAAGCAAGTAGTTAGTCAAGCAGAAAGTATGCAGACTTCAAAGGATGGAATGGTGGATTTTATTAAATCTATAAAGCAAACTTCTGATGATAATTTTGATATTACATTAGAAGTTGTAACTAAAGATAAAGTAAAGTCACCAGCTGGAGCATCAGTTGTATTAACAATAGATATTTCAAGTAGTATGAATAAGATAGGATCTAATGGAAAGACTTTACTTGAAAATGCAAAGGAAGCAGCTAAAGAGTTTACTAATATATTGCTGGATGATCCTGATAGTTTAAATGAAATATGTATAGTAGTGTTTGGAACAACTGCTAGAAAAGAGTTAGATTTTACAAGTAATAAGAATGTAGTTTTAAACTCAATAAATTCAATTAAAAGTGGATCACAAACACATATGCAAGAGGGACTTGCTTTTTCAAGACAGTTGTTAGAGGGGAATTATGTGGACCAGAATGGTCCTGCTAAGAAACCACGAGAGCTTAATGATAAATATATTGTATTGCTTAGTGATGGAGAACCTAATTATAGCTATAAGGGTCAAAGGGCTGTTTATTTAGATGAGGATGAAAATATAGTAGGAAGTCCAGGTGAGGTTAATCCAGGGGTTACTCTAGTATATGATTATAAATTAGAGGGATTTCAATATGGAGTTCCTGGTAATGATGTAGGAGATGGTGGTACATTTTCATTAAAATCAATATTGAAAGATGATACTTATAATGTTGATTATGGATATTACGATGAAAATAAAGTATTTATTAAAACTGGAACTAGGACAGTTTATGACAATGGTATAGGAACTATTTCAGAAGGATTTATTATAAAAAAGAAAGGTATAGATATTCATTCAATATTTTTAACATCTGCGGTAGAGGATGATAATACAAAATATGAACAAGCTAAGTTTACAATAAGTAATATTGCATCTAAAGGTGAATATTCAGAAGTTAATGATGTTGGAGAGTTAACAAAAAAATTCCAGGAAGTTTCTAAGGAAATTTTAGAAAAGACAAATATTTGGAAGCTTACAGATCCAATGGGAGACTACGTGGAGTTTAATGGTTTCCCTAATGGAGATATTCCTCCAGGGGCATCCTTTAAAGATGGTGTATTAACTTGGAGTATGTTAGGAAGCGGTGTAGTAGCAGAAGAATTTACAGGTCCAGATAACTTGCCAAGATATAGATACAAGAT
>NZ_JBOFYU010000006.1:0-5906 GCF_051654825.1 Clostridium sp. | reverse complement strand
GCATCATAGCTCTAACCATAGGCATACCACCATTAGTAGCTTCATTCGCATTACTATAAATATATGGCATCATTTCGCCCTTTAATTTTAAATACATTCTGTTAATTGAAGTATATGGTTCACCAAATACATAAGGATTCTTAGCATTGCTTCCCCATCCATCCATATCTAATTGAATTGGCGTAAATGCCTTCCATTGGAAATCACGAGTTTGGATTATTGGCTTCTTACCACCAAAGATACCATCCATATCTGATCCTACATTTGGATTACCAGATAAACTTGATCCTATATAAGTTGGAATATGGAATCTAATATATTCCCAAGCTCCACCACTTTGATCTCCTGACCATAATGTTGAGTATCTTTGAGTTCCTGCCCATCCATCAACAGCAACTACATAAGGTCTTGCATTGTCTTTTGAATTCTTTTCAATACCTTCTGCCGCTTGTCTAACTGAATTAAGAGCAAATGAATATCCAGCTCCTACCCATGCAACGTCAGTTTTAACAGCATTAGTTCCTGCAACTCCTACTTCCTTATCAATATCTCTTTCTAAATAAGCTTCTTGATTACCAGTAGGCTTTAACTGACTTTGTGTCCAAAGACCAGTTTGAACTCCGTTAGCTCTTGTATAATCAACAAACTCTTTTAAGTTTTCAATATTTCCATCAATAGTATCTTCTCTACCATATCCACATCCATATCCATCATTAGGTAGGAAATAACCAAGTGGCATATCGTTTGAAATATGATCATCTAAAACCTTTTTAGCATCTACCATTAAGGTTTCTTGTCTATCATATCCTGGTCTTGGTGTTTGTGATTCAGCTCCTGTTTCATCATTTATCCAGTCACGAGAATAACAGTTTAAGTGACCTAAATAAAATGCATATTCAGGCATTAAAAGTGGCTTACCTGTTAACTCATAGAATCCATTTAATATTTCATTTGCTTTTTCATCAACAAAATAGTAAGCATCGAAACGCTTTTCATTATGAGTCGTAGTTACTACTGACTTGTCCTTTGAACCAAATGCATATTGTCCTGGTTTAAATGTATGTCTCATTACACCATAACCATTAGTTGACCAATAGAAAGGTGTTGGACTTGCAACTCCACCATCTACCCAGTTATTTTCATTTTTAATATTTATACTTTGTCCTTTATGTGAGAAACGACCATTTTGCATTCCTCCGCCATAGAAGTACTCATCCTCATTATTTACAAGAGTTTGAACAGTTTCATTATCCTTGTACTTTAATGGTTCAGCTTCCTTCCAAATAGTATTTCCTGTTACCTTGTTTACTAGCTCCATTTTACCTGTAGCTTTTTCAACTTTTAACTCAATAGAATCTGTTGATATTTTTAAAATATCTCCATCTTCTACTGTAGGAGTAACTCCTTCATAATCTTCGTCAGCCTTTTCTCTAATTGTAGTCGTATGATCTTTACCATTTGGTGTTGGATCTTCTTGGAACTTTCCATCTGGATCCATGTATAGACGGAATACATTATCATCTAATAATGATACACGTACATGTTCCCCTGTAACCATTTTAATAGTAACTATGTTACCATCAGTTGTAAAACTTTCAACAGCTCCGATACTTGAATACTCAGTGTTTTTAGCTTCAAGACTTGCACTGCTAGAATCATCAGCTACTGCTAATATTGATTCTGCATGTATTGGACTGTTTGACATTAAGAAATTCCCTGCAACCATAGTACTTAATGTAATAGCTGCAATTTTTTTAATAAGCTCTTTTCTCTTCATTCTTTACCCTCACCTTAATATCTTTTAAAGTTTTCAATTTATAAAACTGAACCCCTTATATTTGTAAACAATTACCTAGAATTTAATTTTTGGACTTATCTTAAATTCAGTAATCAGTTTACTTAATACTTATTCTTTATTTTTACTTTAATTCCTTTTTTTGTTAATATTTTTTACAAAAAAAAGATAGACTTATTTCTACATAAATCTATCCTTTAAATACCTCTAGTATAAAAATTATATTATCCTAAAATTGACTTAATATATTCTTTAAACTCTGCAAAGTCGCCTTCTGTAACGCTTGCACCTTTATGAATCTTTCTACTATTAAAGTTATATTCACAAGCTCCATAATTAAATCTTGGGCTTGAAACTACTATACTGGTATCTTTAATTCTATAAATTGCATTTTTATTTACAACTATTTTACATAAGTCTAAAACTTCACTATATGATTCCATACCACATTCTGCAGCTAATGAAATAATAAATTTAAAGAATTGATATCCTCCCATTAATGGCATCATTTCTCCATTAACAAATGAAAATACCTTTCCTGTAGGATTAAAATATTTTAACTCTCCAAAAGTCATATTTTTATATTCACTATTTATTTCTAATCCAATATTCTTATACTTTTCTAACTCTTTTTCTATTGTTCCCCAACTATTTAAATCTGGAACCTTACTTTTTGCAACTGATTGCTTAAATTGGATTATTGCATCATCTCCGTCCTTATATGTTGCAACTACTTCTCCACCTGATACTACTTTATATTCATCATTTTCATATATTAATTCTACTTTTATATTCATAGCTATTCACTCCCAAAATCTTAATCAATAATAATTATTATATAATAAATAAATTTAACCTTCAAGAATTATATTTATTAAAGATCTATTAGTATATCAACTCTAAATAAATCTCCTTGAATATCTATCTTCATTTCTCCACCTTGTACCTTAACTAAACTATTAGCTATATCTAGTCCTAACCCATGACCTAATGTATTTCTTGATCCATCTCCACGCTTAAACCTTTTTATTAATTCACTTGGTTCTATATTAAGTTTATCTTTTGATATATTTTTAAATGTTATTCTACATTTATCATTTTTATAAGTTGAATCCTCACTTTTAAATTCATTAAGCTCTATATAAACACGACTTCCTTCTAATGAATATTTAGAAATATTGGATAATAAATTTTGAAATACTCTTATAATATTATTTTTATCCATCGGAGCCTTAGATTCTTCAACATTAAAATCACTTATTAAATCTAATCCTTTAGCCTCTATAGAATCCTTACTTTCTTCTATAGCTAAATTTAATAGTTTAACTACGTCTACTTCCTCATTGTTAACTTGAATTTCCCCTATTGAGAAATTAGTTGCATACTCTAAATCTTCTAATAAAGCCTTAAGCCTTTTTATCTTAGCTTCTAGTATATTTATAAATTCTTCTCTTTCATCATTAGTTATATCCTTATTTTTTAAAATATCTATATAATTTATTATAGATGTTAAAGGAGTTCTTATATCATGTGAAGCATTAGTAATAAGCTCTGTTCTATCTATTAAACTACTCTCCTCTTCCTTTGCTAGAGCTTCTACCTTTTCTATTAAAACCTCTAATTGTCTATTTACTATAATATATCCTTCTCCCCATAACATTCTTACTTTTGATTCTTCTTCTAAGCTTTTTTTAGCTATGTCTATTTGTCCTTTTTTCAGTCCTTCAGCCATATTTTCAAAGGTTACTTCTATTAACTTACCTCTAATATAATTAACTATTATTCCTGTAGTAAATCCAACTATAGTCATTATACTTCCTATAATAAAGCTATTATAATACTCTAAAATCTTAATACCAGAATAAATGTTATTTAAACTTGAAAAATACATTAATATAGAATTTAATAAAAATCCTATTGTAATAATTTTATAAAGTCTTTTAAACGCTATCCAATTTATATATGATGAACTTATTTCTAAGGATGTTATCTTCCTTGTACATCCAAACCATCTTTTTATAATTGTAAATATAGAAATCATTAATATAAAAGGAACTGCTAAAATAATAACTTCTAAAGTTTTCTCCTTTAGGAAAAGCTTTGATAAGAAAAATATTAAAATAGACATAGATCCTATTCTTTCTATTATTGTTTTTGAATGAATCTTTTCTACTATTTCTATTTCCTCTTCATCCTTTAAATAAATGAAGTCTCTTTTACTATTTTCCCTATCCCTTTCTTTACTTCTAATTTTATGGAGTAACAATTTTCTCACCCTCCTTTATATTAAACATTATATCTGTCTTAAATAAGTCTCCATCAATTTCTATACTTAACTCTCCATTTAAAGTTGATATTATGCTTTTTGCTGTTTCTAAAGGTAAGCCTGTACTATCTCCAACTTCATTTTCTTCAATTCTTTTATATAAATCTTCCTCTGAAATATTAAGGGGATTTTTAGAAATACTTTTTATAGTTAATATATACTTATCATCTTTTATATAAGAATCTATATAGACCCTAGTTCCATCTAAAGAGTGCTTTAATGTATTTTCTAATAATATTTGAAATACTCTCCATACTTTTTCTGGATCAATATTAAGCATTACTCCTTCATCCTTAATATTTAAAATATATTGAAGCTTTGATTCTTCAATATTGCTATTAAATTCTGCTACTGCTTGCTTTAAAATATAATTAATTGGCACAGTTTCTTTTTTAATATTTAAAACACCGCTTGCTGCCTTAGAAGATTCAAATAAATCCTGGATTAATTTCTTAGTAAATAAAGCTTCCTTTTCTAAATAATTTAAATCTCCATTTCCTCCTTTTAAATCAGCTACAGCCTTTTGTATGTTATCAACAGGTTTATCTAACTTATGCACAACATTATTAATTAATCTGTTTATAACCTGTTCATTCTTGCTTTTATTTTGAACATAATCTCTTATATTTTCAGCTATATCTGCAATGCTTTTATAAACCTTTTCTTGTGATTTAAGAAATCCTGGAAATTCTTCTGCGTAATTTCTCTTCATATTACTTATACTTGTTTTCTTATTATCTATTTCATTTATTGTATTATCTAATGCATATACTAACCCTAATATCTTTACTTCACTTATTAATAACTTTGCTCCTAGTAAGGCCATCCCCGTACAAGTAAAAATAATAAAATTCATTTTATTTATCTTTAAATAGTACATAGAAAAACCTAGTGCCACTACTATTAGAATATTTGTTATTAAACCTATTTTCCCAAATATCCATTTACCTTTCGATTTTATATCCACTACCCCATACCACCTTTAAATATAGAGGCTCTCTTGGATTAACCTCTATTTTTTCTCTTATTCTTCTTACATGAACCATTACTGTTTCATTATTTAAACAAGGTTCATTCCAAACTCTTTCATATATTTCTTCTGCTGGAAACACCCTATTTAAATTACTCATTAATAAATCTAAGATTTTAAATTCTATAGGTGTTATCTTAACTCCTATTCCATTTATCTTTACTTCCTTGCTTCTTCTATTTAATAATAATCCTCTTACTTCAACTTCATCTTCTTCTACCTTTTCATAATTACCAAGCAATTTAAATCTTCTTAGCTGTGACTTTACTCTAGCTATTAATTCTAATGGATTAAAAGGTTTAGTTATATAATCATCTGCTCCTATATTTAAGCCTAAAACCTTATCTGTATCTTCACTTTTAGCTGATAACATTATTATAGGTATGTTTTTCTTTTCTCTTATTTTTAAAGTTGCTCTTATTCCATCCATATTAGGCATCATAATATCCATAATTACTAAGTGCACATCGTTATTTTCAATAATATTTATAGCTTGAATACCATCGTAAGCCTTTAATATTTCAATATTTTCATTTCTTAAATATATATCTATAGAATTAACTATTTCTTTATCATCATCTACTACTAAAACTATATCTTTCATAGTTATATTCGCCCCCTTGTATGATGTAGATATAACATTTTATAGAAAACTTAATAGCATTCCAACGAATATTAAAGCACATCATTATTTTTTTATTCTTATTTTTATATCTATCCCGTCTAGCATCTTATGATGCGAAACACATATCTTT
>NZ_JBOFYU010000005.1:0-1634 GCF_051654825.1 Clostridium sp. | reverse complement strand
ACATGATAAAAAACAAAAAGAAAAAAGCCTTTACTCTAATTGAGTTAATAATAGTTATAGCAGTTATAGCAATATTAGCAGCAATAGCTATACCAAAATTCGGTGAAGTAAGAAAAAATGCAGCATTAAAGTCAGATATAGCAAATGCTAAGACTATAGCAAATGCAGCAACAGCATTAATAGCAGAAGAAAATTTAACTATACCAGCTCAAGGTCAAGAAACAACAATAGAAGTAGATTCACAAAAAACAACTAATAATAACATAGAGGAATATTTGCAAAATCCTCCAGCACCTGAATCAAAAGATCCAAGTGGAAATAAAAACTTTACATCATATACAGTAAAAGTGAATGATAAAGGGGATGTTACAGTTTATATGGGGGAAAATCAATTATTCCCAAATCCTGTAGAAGTCCTACAATAAATTTAAAAATAATCAAATGTAAAGTGTAAAGTCTATGGCTTTACACTTTAATGTTAAGGTGATGAGAATGTTTATGAAAAATAAAAAAAAGGCTTTTACATTAATAGAATTAATAATAGTTATAGCTGTAATAGCGATATTAGCAGCAATAGCTATCCCTAAGTTTGGAGAAGTAAGAAGAAACACAAGTATAAAAGCAGATATAGCTAATGCTAAGGTAATAGCAGATGCAACTACAGTGTTATTAGCAGAAGGAAAGCTAACTGCACCAAAGGATGGAGAAGAAAGATACGATTTACAGGTTGGTTCAACAGAAGGTGAAAGTAAGTACTTAACAGAGTATTTACAATCTGTCCCAAAGGGAGCACTTACTAGAGGTGGAACATTTACAGTAAGTGTAAGACCAGATGGAGAAATTATTGTTTGGATTTATGAAACTGAGGATGGATCACCTCCAGTTCAGATATTTCCTAAGCCAGCAAATGTAAGCGGTAATATTTATTATGAAAATGATTAAGGATATACATATGTATATTCTTATTTACTATATGGCACAATGAGGTGAAGCATGAGTAATTCAACTAAAGAAAAGAAAGGTTTAATGTCCATACTTAATACGGATATTAAAGATATAAAGAGTTATATTTTTAAAAGTACTAAAGAGAGTAAGGAAAAAAAAGAAAAGAAAGATTTGCTAGAAAGGTTTAGAAGAGCCAAAAAGGTAGTAGCCTTTGATATAGGAGAAAAAACTATAAAGGTAGCTGAAGGAAGCTATTTCAAGGAAAGTTTAGTTATTAATAATTTAATAGAAATTCCAACACCTGTAGATGTTGTTTCAGATGGGAAGATTGAAAATGTAGAATATTTAGCAGGAATTTTATCATTTAATTTAAAGGAAAGTAGTGTTTCAGCTAAAGATGCAATTTGTACTACTAATTCATCATTGATAATAAATAGAGAAATAATAATTCCTAAGGTTGAAGAGGATGAATATGAAACTGTAATAAGATTTGAGATACAGCAATACCTACCTATTAATTTAGATGACTATGTGATTCAATATACTTTATTAGAAGAAATAGAAGGTGTAGAAGATATGGGGAAAGTAAAGGTACGAGTTAATGTAGTGTCTTTCCCAGAAAAAATGTCGTACTCATATTATGATTTATTAACAAAAGCTAATTTATCACCCTATGCATTAGATGTAAC
>NZ_JBOFYU010000004.1:0-15127 GCF_051654825.1 Clostridium sp. | reverse complement strand
TACTTTCTTAAATAGCTTTTTTATTTACAGTTATAATTTGTAACACTTATGTAACAAAGTTAAATTATCATACATTTGAGGTGATGATATGAAAAGAAAATTATTGTTAACAGTAGTAGCAATATCTAGTTTAAGTGTTATTACAGGATGTGCACAGAATATTAAAATTAATAATAATGAAATGGTAAAGATAGAAAATAAGGATTTTGATTTTAATGTGAATCCAGAAACCTTTGAGATTAAGGTAGATGTTAATGGAACTATTGAAGATATTTCAAAGCCATTAGAAAGCACTAAAATATCTAATTTAAAGGATAATGGTAATGAAGTATCTTGGACTTATGATGATAAGGACATTGATGTAGAAGTAGAAAAAAAGGATAAGTATTTAGATATTAATATAAAATCTATTAAGGAAGAAGAAAATAACTTTTCATGGCCAATAGTAAGTGGTGATGCTTATATGCTTCCTTTAAATGAGGGGAAGTATATAAAAAGTGATGATGATCTTTGGAAGGAATATTTTAATGAATCAGAGCTTAAAACTTTAGAAAGTCTATCAATGCAGTTTTTTGCAGTAGATAAAAAGGAATATTCAATAGTTTATGTTATTGAAAATCCTTATAATAATCATTTAATATTTAATACAGAGGATAATATTGAATTTGAGTTTAATCATGAATATCCATCTATAAATGATAAAAGGGAGTATGGTTTTAGAGTTTATATAACAGATAAAGATCCAGTTCAAGTAGCTAAAACTTATAAGGATTATAAGGTCGAAAAGGGTGATTTTATAACTTTAGAGGAAAAGGCTAAAGAAAATAAAAATATAGAAAAGCTATATGGAGCTCCCCATGTTTACTTTTGGGATAGAACTATAATATCAGAGGAAAATATAAGATGGAATGAGTTGGCTAAAAGTATGCCAGATGATTTAAAGCTATGGATGCAAAGCTTATTAAATGAAAAAGTAGAAGATAGCTCTGAGCTTGCAGCAGCCTTTGATGATATTTCATCTTTAGATTATATAGATAATTATACTAAAAATAGGATAATCAAGGCTTTAACAGAAGTATTACAATTAGAAGACTTTTATAATAAATCAGTATTTACTAATTTAGATAAAAGAAGTAATGAGCTTGTAAATAAGGGGATTGAAAACTTAAATGGAGCAGAAATAATAGAATTAAACAAAATCCTATTTAAGAGTAAGGTTGGAAATTCAGTAGACCCTATAGAAGATTGGGCTAATTCTAATACAGTAGATGTAATAAATGATATGAAAAATTCAGGTATAGATAATATGTGGATTGGTTTTGATGATTGGCAAACAGGGTTTAATAAACCTGAATTAGTGGACGAAGCAGAAAAGCTAGGATATCTTATAGGTACTTATGATTCATATCATTCAATTCATAAGCCAGGTGAAGAAGAATGGATTACAGCTAAGTTTAATGATACATCATTATATGAAGAAGCAACTGTAACTAATAAAGAGGGCGAAAAAATAGAAGGCTTCCAAGGAACAGGAAGAAAGCTTAACCCTACCTTAGCAATGCCAAGTGTAAGAGAAAGAGTATCAGATATTATAGGTACAGGTTTAAAGTTTAATTCATGGTTTTTAGATACAGATGCAACAGGAGAAGTTTATGATGATTATTCTCCTAATCATATAACCACTGAAGAAGAAGATATAATGGCTAGAAAAGAAAGAATAAAATATATTCAAGATGAATGGAATATGGTAGTTGGTTCAGAAGGTGGGAATGACTTTGCAAGTGATGTAATTTCCTTTGCTCATGGAATAGAAACACCATCATTTACATGGATGGATAAGGATATGAAGTCAAATAAAGAAAGTGAATATTATGTAGGAAGATATTATTCTCCTACAGGTGGAGTACCAGAAATATTTTCAAAGCAAATACCGCTAAAGGATAAATATAGGGCTTTATTCTTAGATCAAGCATATACAATTCCACTTTATAAATTAGTTTATAATGATTCAGTAATAACAACACATTGGTGGGGATTTGGAACCTTAAAGTTTAAGGATGATATAAAGGATAGAATGTTATATGAGGTATTATACAATGTTCCACCGCTATATCATATAGATAAAAACCAATGGAAGGAGCATAAGGAGCTAATTACTAATCATACAAAGGTATGGTCAGAGTTTAGCAAAAAAGCTATAAATAAAGAAATGACTGATTATAAAATATTAAGTGATGATAAATTAGTTCAAATGACTAAATATGGTGAAGACTTAATAGTTATAGCTAATTTCTCTAATGAAGAAGTAAATATAGATGGAAATAATATAAAGGGAAAATCGCTATTAATAATAGAGGGAAATGAAAAAATAGAATACTTACCATAATAAAATAGCCTGTACTTTTGTGCAGGCTATTTTTGTAACCACATAGATGAGAAATTATGGTTTAAATAAGTAGTTAATTTATATAAAGAAAATTTAAAGTAGATTGTTTAAATAATATATTTTAACTAGATAATAATAAAAAGAGTATCAGGATTATATATATAGAATAATATTTTATAGAGTAATATTTTAGGAGAAAAAATATATGGTTAATAAGAAAATCTCTAAAGAACATAATTGGATTATAAATGGAATCATACCTCTTTTTATTATTGGAACACTTTTTCATTTTCTTTATAACTTAACAGGAAAGCTTTGGGTAGTTGGATTAATTTCACCTGTTAATGAAAGTGTATGGGAGCATACTAAAATGGTAGTTTTACCTATTATACTTTGGTGGAGCTTATATTATTTAGTTAAGGGAAAAGAATTAAAAATAAATAAGGATAAGTGGTTTACAGGTGGCTTAGTATCTCTTATAACTTCGATTATTACAATACCAATGTTATTTTACTTTTATACAGAAGCTTTTGGAGTAGAATTATTTTGGGTAGATGTTTTAATATTATTAATAGCAATTATATTTGGGCAAATGCTGGGATTACACACATATAAATATTCAAGGAGAATAAACTCAAAGATAGTTTTAATATTATTTGCAGTGATAGTAATAGCTTATATGGTTTTAACTTTTTATCCAATTAAGATACCAATGTTTATGGATGGAAATACAAAGGGATATGGAATTTTATAATCTAAAAAGCTAATAATACGTAAAAGAAGCAGTGGAAAGTTTTTTTCACTGCTTATATTATTGCAAAAGAATAAACAGTAGTCATTATGATTTAGTAAAAATATATATTTATAAAGAGATAATTATAACAAGTATAAAAGGGGAGATGGTTATGGAACATTCCATTAAAGTAAGGGAGACTGCTAAAATTAGTGTTAAGCCAGATTTAATAATTATTAACATGGAATTAGTATCACATAAGTATGAATATGATGATACTATGGAGGTTGCAACAAATTCAGTTAAGTTATTAGAAGAAGCAGTAGAAAGTGTTGGTTTTAATAAGAAAGATTTAAAGACAACGACATTTAATGTATATGCAAGCTATAAGAGTTATTACGATAAAGATAATATTAATCAAAAAGAGTTTGATGGATATATATGCGAACAAGGGCTAAAGCTTCAATTTGATTTAGATATGGATGTATTAGCTAATGTAATTAATGCAATAGCTAAATCAAAAGTAAATCCCAAATTAGATATTAAATTTTCTGTTAAAAACAAGGATGAGGTAACTGAAAAGCTTCTTGTAAAAGCTACGGAAGGTGCAAGAAAAAAGGCAGAAGTCCTTTCAAAAGCATCAAGGGTTTCCTTAGGTAAGCTAATAAGCATAGATTATAATTGGAACGAAATAAATCTTTATTCTCCTACATCATATGGAATAGAAAATAAGGGGATTATAATGGGAAAGTCTTTTGCCCCAAATATTGAACCTGATGATATTAGTTTAAGTGATACAGTAGTATTTGTTTGGCAGATAAAATAATTAGACTGATGGAGTATATATAATAGGAAGATAATTATTAATTGTAATATATAGTTATATGATGATTTTTTAATTTATATAATACAGTGTATTAGTATTTTTATAATAAAGCTTAAAATTTAAATATAGGAAGGAGGATAATCTTATGTCGGAAATGAAATGTCCAGTAACAGGTAACATGAGTAATGCTTTAGCTGGTGGTGGAACTACTAATAAAGAATGGTGGCCAAATGCATTAAGCTTAGATGTTCTTAGTGAAAACTCTGAGTTAAGTAATCCAATGTCTAAGGGGTTTAATTATGCTGAAGAATTTAATAAGTTAGATTATTATGGACTTAAGAAGGATTTAAATAATTTAATGACAGATTCTAAGGAGTGGTGGCCTGCTGATTATGGTCACTATGGACCATTTTTTATTCGTATGGCTTGGCATAGTGCTGGAACTTATAGAATAGGTGATGGTCGGGGAGGAGGAGGCAGGGGAACTCAACGTTTTCCACCACTTAATAGCTGGCCAGATAATATTAACTTAGATAAGGCACGTCGTTTACTTTGGCCAATTAAAAAGAAATATGGAAATAAAATATCTTGGGCTGATCTTATAATATTAACAGGTAATGTTGCATTAGAATCTATGGGATTAAAGACTTTTGGATTTGGTGGAGGTCGTGAAGATGTTTGGGAGCCTCAAATTGATGTTAATTGGGGTGATGAAAGAAAGTGGCTTGAAGCTGATAGAGATAAAACTGATGGAGAACTTGAAAATCCATTAGCTGCAGTTCAAATGGGGTTAATTTATGTAAATCCAGAAGGTCCAAAGGGAAATCCAGATCCAGTTGCAGAGGCAAAAGATGTTAGAACAACCTTTACTCGCATGGCTATGAATGATGAAGAAACAGTAGTACTTATAGCCGGTGGCCATACCTTTGGTAAATGTCATGGAGCGGCATCACCTACTTATGTTGGACCGGCACCAGAGGCTGCACCTATTGAACAGCAAGGAATTGGATGGAAAAATAGTTATGGAACAGGAAATGGTGATGATACTATAGGAAGTGGAATAGAAGGAGCTTGGAAATCAAATCCAACTAAGTGGACTATGGGGTACTTAAAAACATTACTTAAATATAAGTGGGAGTTAGTTAAAAGTCCAGCAGGGGCATATCAATGGTTAGCTATAAATGTTGATGATGAAGATATGGTAGTTGATGCACATAATCCAAATGAAAAACATAGACCGATGATGACAACAGCAGATTTATCACTTATTAATGATCCTATTTATAAAAAGATAGCATTGAACTATTTAGATAATCCTGAAAAGTTTACTGATGACTTTGCTCGTGCATGGTTTAAGCTAACACATAGAGATATGGGACCAGTATCTAGATATTTAGGGCCAGAAGTTCCAAAAGAAAGACTTATATGGCAAGACCCTGTGCCAAAGGCTAATTATAAAATGATAAATAAAAAGAATATAGCAGAGCTTAAAAAGATAATTTCAGAATCAGGTTTATCAATATCAGAGCTTGTTAAGGTAGCCTTTGCATCAGCATCAACTTTTAGAGGTTCAGATAAGCGTGGTGGAGCAAATGGAGCAAGGATAAGACTTAAGCCACAAATAGATTGGGAAGTAAATGAACCTGAAATTCTTAATAAGGTATTAACAGAATTAGAAATGATTCAGACAAGCTTTAATAAATCACATTCAAAGGATAGAAAGGTTTCCTTAGCAGATCTTATAGTACTAGGTGGATGTGTTGGAATAGAAAAAGCAGCAAAAAATGCAGGATATAAAATAACAGTACCATTTACACCAGGAAGAACTGATACAACTCAAGATAAAACTGATATAAACTCTTTTAGTGTATTAGAACAAAAGGCTGATGGATTTAGAAATTATGTTAAAGCTAAATATTCAGCAACACCAGAGGAAATGTTAATAGATAAGGCTCAACTATTAACATTAACTGCACCAGAAATGACAGTATTAATTGGTGGTATGAGAATGCTAGGCGCAAATTACAAGGATTCAAAAGAAGGAGTATTTACTGATAAAGAAGAATGCCTAACTAATGATTTCTTTGTAAACTTATTAGATATGGATACAGTATGGAAATCAATATCTAAATATGGAGATAGATTCCAAGGGTTTGATAGAAAGACAGGAAGTCCAAAATGGACAGCATCAAGGGTAGATCTTATCTTTGGTTCAAATGCACAGCTTCGTGCAATATCAGAAGTATATGCAAGTGATGGCAATGAAGAAAAATTCTTAAAAGACTTTGTAGATGCATGGACAAAGATAATGAATGCAGACCGCTTTGATGTTAAGGAGATGGAAAGTTAAATTATAGTTCTGCATAATCTAATAGTTAATAATAAATAAGGTCATATATTAAATAGCTATGTACAAAAAGTAGTACATAGCTATTTTGCATGTGTATGCTAAATTATAACCTACGGATAGGTTTATGGTTATTGTAAAATTCACTATCACTAGGAGGGGATGTTTTTCTAAATAAAGTAGGATTAGATTCATAATCATCTATTATAGGGTTTTCTATTATTTCTTTTTCATCTTGGTTGATAGTTGTATTATTTAAATTATTAAGTTCACCCTCAACTTCATCCTTTTCTTCAGGATTAACAGGAACTCCATTAGGAAGTATAGGATTATTAGTATTAATTAATGGTGGAAATAAAAGAGCATTATCTCCTAAGCCTAACTCATCTTTAGATACATGCTTTAAGGGTGGTATATTATAAAATTCACTCATTTTCTTATCCTTTTAAAAATTAATTATAATATATATTATGAATAAGTCTGATAAATGTTTAAAAGATTAACAAGGAAATACCCTTTGTAGAATTAGTTTCAATAACATTAGAAGATAAAATAAGTAATTTAAAGAATATTGAAGCTAATGTAAGAAAGAGTATTTTATATAAAATTAATGATAGAGAACTTGAAATTTGCATTTTAATTAATTTAAATTTTAAGAAATAAGAAAATATATTCAAATATTAAATAAGGATATAAAGCAATAGATAAATATCTATAGCTTTATATCCTTTTATATGTAATTAGTGAAGGCTATTTTTTTACTTTAACTTTTATAGTAGTTTTGCTTTTTAAGGATTTAAATAATTTATCTAAATCTTTATCCTTTTTATTTCTTATCAAAGTAACAACTCCTTATAAATTATAAAATCTAATATATATTTAAAATGATTGACATAATTATTAAAAAGTATTCATATAAATAAACAGAATTCTTAATTTTATGTGGAGTTGTAACTCCAATGAAGGTTAGAAATTGGTTATCTAGGGGTGCTGACTTTGTTAGTTTCCTTCTAATTAGACTGGAATGTACAACGGTTAGACATTAGATAAACGATTTTGTAAATAAAAGATTTATAGGAGGAGCTATGGCAGAGGTATTAAGAGAATCAGTAAGTTTTGTTCAACGAGTATTACATTTTTTTCATAGAGATGTAAAAGTAAATGAAAATATGTATGAAATAAATATTCCTATGAATGTATTTTATAGAACAGAGCTTATTTGTAATTATATAAAAATAGAAAAGGGATATGATTTTGAAGTTGAAAATTTCTTAATGCTTTTATATTTAGATTTTATAAGACAATCAGTTAAAAGCTATAATCCTAAGAAAATATATAAGCAGCTTACTACTGAATATTATGAAAAAAAGAGCTTTTTAATAGCATCAGGAGAAGAAACCTATGAGGTTACTAAAACTAATTATAAGCCATGTAAGTTAGATATTTATATAGATAAGGAAAATATGCTAGCAGGACAACTTATTTTGGATGAATTATATGATTTATATAGAATTAGAATTTCCTTTAATCGTCTTTTAGAAAGTATTTGGATAGGTTTTATAGAAAGTTATAAAAAAGGAGAAAATAGCAAGGCTTATACATCCATTGTTAAATTTTTAAAGGAATGTTTTGAAGAAAAATAATCATATTTTAATATAGATTAGTAGACACAGATAAGCTTTAGTAATTTATCTGTGTCTACATTTTTATTTATTAAAGATATATATCAAGTAATAAAAATATAGGTGCTGGTTAATACTAAGGTAAATATAAAATTAGGAGATTTAGCTATGGAAAAAAATTATGTTAAGGGTAGGCCATATTTTACTGATATAAATAATATAGATAAGCAATACCCCTATTTAACAGAAAATATAGATACAAATGTACTTATTATTGGAGGAGGTGTTACAGGAGCTATTTGTAGCTATTATTTTTCAAAAGAAAATATAAAAACAGTATTAATTGAAAAAGGCCGAATAGCCCATTTAAGCACAAGTGTGACTACTTCGTTGCTTCAATATGAATTAGATGATACATTAGATTCTTTAAAAAGTGTTATAGGACTAGAAAATGCAGTTAAAGCTTATAAGTTAGATATACAAGCACTTAATGAAATTGAAAGTATTATAAATGAATATGGGAATAATTGTAATTATTATAAAAGAGATACTATATTTTATTCTTTAAAAGAAGATGATGAAAAAATTATAAAAGGGGAGTATAAATTAAGGAAAGAAAATGGATTAGATGTAGAATTATTAAATAAAGATAATAATGAGTATGAAATTCCATTAAAATGGGGGGTTCTAGCAAAAAAGGGAGGAGCTGAAATTGATCCTTATAAATTTACATTACAGTTATTAAAAGCTTCAGAAAATAATGGTTTAAAAGTTTATGAAAATACTGAAGCTATTGAAATACATAAATTTAATGATTATATTGAAGTAGAATGTAAATATGGATATAAGATAAAAGCTAAAAAGGTTATAGTAGCTACAGGATTTAACACTAGTTTGATTACTAAAAAGCATTTTGCAACCAAATACAATACCTTTAATATAGTTACAAAACCTTTAAAAGAAGTACCTTGGAAGAATAATGTACTTTTTAGGGATACAGGAGATCCATATACATATTTAAGAACTACCTGGGATAATAGAATTATAATAGGTGGTGAAGATATTGATTTTAAGGATATAGAAAATGAAGAAAAAGCAAAAGAAAAATATGAAATACTAGAAACTAAATTAAAGTCTATGTTACCTAATACTAGAGATATAGAAATAGAATATAAATATTGTGGTTGCTTTGCTTCAACAAAGGATAATTTAGGATTTATAGGGCCTGATAAAAGAAATAATAACCTTTTATATTGCTTGGGATATGGAGCAAATGGAATACTATTTGCAATAATAGGAGCTAAAATACTTGTTGATCTTTATAAAGGAAAAGAAAATAGTGATTTAGAATTATTTAAGGTAGATAGATTTGATAAATAAACTAATAAGATGAAATTATAAGATAAAGTTTTTAAACTTTTTGTAGTATTTTAATTTTAATAATACAAGTATTTTATAAGATGCCAACTTGCATTATCAATTGATAATATAAATCATAGTTTAAAGTGTCAATATTATTGGGCTTTCAGCATACTATATATTATTAATTGATAATAAGGGTGGTAGTATGAAAGATATAAAAGGGTTAACATCATCGGAAATAATAAAATTACGTGATAAATACGGAGTAAATGAATTAGTAAAAGAGGAAAAACCAAATCCTTTTAAGAAATTCATAGGTGTCTTTAAGGAGCCAATGTTTTTATTACTTATAGTAGCAGCTACTGTTTACTTTATTTTAGGGGAGCCAAAAGAAGGTGCCATGATGCTTGTATTTGTTTGCTTTGTTGCATTTATAACCTTTATACAAGAATGGAAAACAGAAAAAACTATGCATGCATTAAAGGATTTAACCTCACCACAGGTTAACGTATTACGTGATGGTGAAATAAAAATTATAAAAAGCTGGGAACTTGTACCTGGAGATATTATCAAGTTAGAGGAAGGGGAGAGAATACCTGCTGATTGTGAAGTTTTAGACTCATCTAATTTTTCAGTAGATGAATCTATTTTAACAGGAGAAAGTATAAATGTTTTTAAACATCCATCATCAGAGATAGATGAAACAGATGAATATTGGAAAGAAGATAAGTTATATGCCGGAACAATGTCAATCTTTGGATCTTGTATCGCAAAGGTAACCTTAACTGGAGTTAATACTGAATATGGAAAAATAGGTAAGGCTATAGGTGAATCTAAGGAAGAGTTATCACCACTTCAAAAAAAGGTAGGTAAATTAGTCAAATCATTAGCTATAGTTGGGGGAGCACTTTGCACTATAGTTATACTAGCATCTTATATTTATAATAAAGATATACTTGGAAGTATTTTATCAGGAGTAAGCCTAGCTATGGCTATTATTCCTGAGGAATTTCCTGTTGTATTAACAGTATTTTTATCTATGGGAGCTTATAGGTTAGCTAAGAAAAATACTTTAATGAGAAAGGTATCAGCAGTTGAAACTTTAGGATCTACTACAGTTTTATGTGTAGATAAAACAGGGACTATTACAGAAAACAAAATGAAGGTTAAAGAAATATATAGTAGTAAAACTATTATTACAGCAGATAATTTTAAGGATTTTGATATTAGTAAGCTTTGTTTATTAGCTTGTGAAAAAGATCCTTATGATCCTATGGAAAAAGTAATAGTTTCATTAGTGTCTAAAAACTTAACCTATGAAGAAATAAATAATAATGAAGTAGTTAAAAAATATCCTTTTGATTCAAAGAGTAAAATGATGGGTAATTTATTTAAAGAGGATGATCATTATTATTTAGCATCAAAGGGTTCAGCAGAAGCTATCATACCTCTTTGTAACTTATCAAAGGATGAAATAAAAGAAATTAATGAAAATATAGATAAAATGGCTTCTAAGGGTTTAAGAGTATTAGCAATTGCAGATTTAAATACTTTAGAAGTAAAAGATGATCTTTGCAATTACTCATTAAAGTTTAAAGGATTAATAGGATTACAAGATCCACCTAAGGAAGGAATTAAGGAAGCTATAAAGATTTGTAAACAAGCAGGTATAAGAGTAGTAATGATAACAGGTGATTATAATAAAACTGCCATGGCTATAGCTTCAGAAATAGGTTTAAAATTTTCAAATAAAGCAATTACTGGTGCAGACATTGATAAAATGACAGAAGAAGAATTATGTGCTGAAGCAAAGGAATGTGATATATTTTCAAGAGTTGTACCAGAACAAAAAATGAAAATAGTAAAAGCTTTAAAAAGAAATGGTGAAGTAGTAGCAATGACGGGTGATGGAGTAAATGATGCTCCAGCATTAAAAAGTGCAGATATAGGAATTGCAATGGGGAAAAGAGGAACAGAAGTAGCAAAGGAAGCTGCACACATGATTTTAATGGATGATAATTTTGAAACTATAGTTAAAACTGTTGAAGATGGAAGAAGAGTATTTGACAATATAAGAAAATCTATAGTTTATATATTGATAATTCATATACCAATAGCATGTATGGCACTTTTTGCTCCACTTTTAAATCTTCCTCAGCTTTTATTACCAATGCATATTATGGTTTTAGAACTTATTATAGATCCAACTTGCTCAATAGTATTTGAAGGTGAAAAGGCAGAAAGTTATATAATGCATCAGCCTCCTAGATCTGCAAAGGAACCTTTATTAACAAAGAAGTTTACACTAAAGGTATTACTACAAGGAATCACTATGTTTTTAGCTTCATTTTTACCATTTCATTTCTTAATAGATAATGGAGCTACAGTAGAACTTGCAAGAAGTTTTTCACTTGTAACATTAATCTTTGCTAATGTAATATTAGTGTTAGTAAATAGATCAAATACTAGATATTTAAAAGACTCTTTTAAGGAAGAAGGAAATAGAATTAGAGCATTAGTTAATGGCATTGCAATAGCATTAATGCTTATTATGATTTATGTTCCTTTTATGAATGGATTCTTTAGAACAGGAGCTTTAAGCTTACCATTATTTTTATTAGCCCTTTTATTAGGATTTATATCAACAGCTTGGTGGGAAATAGTAAAATATTTTAACAATAAGACTAAAGCTTAATAACCATTATTTATTTAGTGAAAATTGATCTAGTTAATACTAAATGAAGTAGTCTAGTTTATTTTAGTTCTTACAATTTGTAAGTATACAAACTATTTATATATAAACTAACTATTTATCAATATTAAAAAGACCTTTTAAAGTATTGAAATTACTTAATTTAGGTCTTTTTATTTTTTTATAATATTCCCTGTAAGTTTTATAACTTTAACAGTAAATTTTATAACTCTAAAAAATAATTTTATAACTTTACAAAATCTATATTTATGATCAATACATAAAAAATAATATGAAAACTTTAATAGATTAAAAGTCTACCTTTTATAGTAATTAACTTATTATCCAATTTCTAATTAATTAGTTTATATAAAAAATGAACACCTAATAAATTTTAGATGTTCATTTTAGCTATGATATTAATTTAATGAAGTAATTATATCTTTCATATTATTTAAACTACTATAATTATTATCTGGATAAGGTGAAATATATTCTGAAAGTTTTAAATAATATTTAAAGTTTTCTCTAGATTCTTCATTTTCTCCAAGCTCTCTATAACAAGCACCAAGTAAAAGATATAAATCTTTATACTTAGGGAAAATCTTTAAAAGCTCATTGCATCTTTCGATAGCACTTTCGAACAATCCTATACTATAATAAGATAGTATTAAATTACTAGGAATATATACTTTATACCCAATAGCATCTTCTTCATCAGAATTAAGAGATTTATTATAGAAATAAATTGCATCTTCAAAATCTTTTGATGAAAAATACTGATTAGCTAAGTTAAAGTAATAAAATCCATCTTTTTCATCATCATCATAGCTTAATAAAATGTCTAAATTTCTTTTGTTTTTAATATTAAATTCTTCTTCTGTTAAATCATAACCATAATGATAAATTGGACATTCTAAATTCGTAATCATTTCACTAGTATATTTTTTATATATAGAAGGAAGTATTTGCTCATGTATTTTTCCTTTAAAATTAAATCCTTTGTTATTTTTAATAAGCCTTAGTATATACGCTCCTTGATATAATTGATTATCTATAACATTCATAAGCTTTAAATAGTACCCAATATAATAATCAGTTTCTATTGCTTCTCTTATTATATTTACTAGAGAGGAATCTATAGACTCATCGCAGTCTAAATACAAAATCCAATCTTTAGTAGCTTCTTTTATAGATATATTTCTAGCTTTACTAAAATCATTATCCCAACTATAGTCTAAGACCTTATCTGTAAATCTTTTTGCAATGTTTTTAGTATTGTCTATGGAGCCAGTGTCTACAACTATTATTTCATCTGCTATTTCTTTAATACTTTTAAGGCAACGTTCAATATTCTTTTCTTCATCTTTTGCTATTATGCAAACACTTAAAGTACTCAATTAATCCTCCATAAAAGTAATTCTCAGTACATAGTATGAATTCACTCAAAAAAGGTTGTTTATAATCATTCTCTTCATTTTTACAATATAATATTAAAATTTTATCTTAGCTTAATTTCAGTTACAAAATAAGTAATTTTTCTATTTATATAAAATATAAGCCTATTTATATTAACTAAACAAACTATAAAATAAACATTATACTATGCTATTTTTATCCATTTTTAACAAAATCGTTTTTTATACTAAAGCAGATTCGAGAATTTGTTTATCTTAGGAAATCTACTCTTTACAAATTTTCAAATTCATTTTTATGACACAATCGAAATCTATGAATTTCCGAAATATCACCTATAAATTTCTTAATTTTCTCACATAATTTTTAAAATATAAAAGTACATAAAATAATGAAAATGCGAACTTTAATTTATAAATATTGCGTAAGGCTAGTAATATCAACGATATATAAAATTATTACTTAAAATCTAAAATTCATTTAAATTTTATAATACGTACTTTTAAAAATTATTTTATGTACTTTGTATAAAAAAAGAGAGTGATATCTAAATATTACTCTCTTTTAAAATACTGATAATTTTTACCTAATAAAAATTTATTCTTTAAAAATATAAAATCTTTCAAATAAATGAATATAAACTTACCTAAAAATCATAAATTTAGCTCATAGAGATGATTTTATTTCACCATAAAAGAAGTATTCATTTTATCTAAGAACAATTAAATACACAAAGCACCCTCCACCATAATGTGAAGAGTGCTTTAAAATTATTATTAACACTAGATAAAAGTAAAAAATGTAGGGCAAATTTTAGCTTTAGATCTCTAGTATTAAAAAGTATTAAATTTTAACTAAACCTAATTCATTTGGGCAAATAAAAAGTAGTTTAGATTAACATTTAGTATTTTCAAATATTGATTGGAAGAAGTTAAATGTACTATAATAATGTATTCCATAAAACAAATCTTCCTCGTAATCTTCAGTAAAATGTAAGTCAATTTTGTTTACTAGACCTTCTTTAGCAAACTTTTCAATAGAATTTCTATCAAATCTATGAAAGAAATCACTACTAATAATTATATCTGATGGATCTAGAGAATAAGCAACTATAGTTATTATAAACTTAATTAAATCCTCTAATTCCTCATTTTCGATATCACTCATAAGCCAGTTATTTATTGTATTAGATTTATATTGAATAAGTCCAATTTCACCAGCATAATTATTTTCTCCTCTTAAAATGTTATTTTCATTAAAAATAACTGCTCCCATACCATTAGTTCCAATATACATATATATTGCATTTCTTGCATCAATATTGTTTTTATGTATATGACCACTAGCTAATAAACGAACATCATTTTCCAAAAACACAGGTATTTCTAATAAATCATTAATTTTTTCTACTAATGTGTATTCTGTAAGGGTAAAGGTTATATCATTCATAAAGCGATACCCTTTAATTATTCCTTCAACAGAAAAATAAACTAATGAAATATTATAGTATTCAACTAGCTTTTCTATGTAAGCTATCTTTTCCTCATCATTTTCAATTAAGATACTTTCTTTAAAAATTCTATTTTTACAAATATCTCGTATTTCAACTATTAATAAGTTTTCACGAAGCCAAATCATTAAAAATATAACTTTATTATAATTTAATGAATATCTAGTAGCCCGTCTTCCTCCGTTTGAATTATCTACACCTAATTCTATAACGTAATTCTTTTTGGTTAAGTC
>NZ_JBOFYU010000003.1:0-1818 GCF_051654825.1 Clostridium sp. | reverse complement strand
ATATGGATGAACCAATGTGTAAACTACAGGAAGGTTCGGGAAAGGGGTTGGCAGAATGGAGGTATATAAATGTGAATTTAGATGCCAGTAAGATATTTAGAATAGGTATAGATTGGTTAACTCTATATAACTTTGAAATTAGTTATAACAGCAATCTTTATATAACAGAACAAGTAACAGAGGAGTATTACCAAGAAAAATTTTGTTTAGATGAGCCAAGTTATACATTAGATAGTACTACAAGGTTATACAGTAGTGGAAAGGAAACACATTTTAAAAACTTGAGATTTAATCCAAATAAAATTTTAAATGGTCATAATATTTATAACTCAAGGGAGATAGAGCTAAAATCAGCTCTTTTAATACTAATAAATGAACTTTCAGAGAAAGGCATAGAGATAAATTTAGCTGAAGCGAAAATTAAAGATGTTGAGATAAATTTGAATTTTAATAAATCTTTTTTAGAAGTTGAAGAAGCTTTTAAACTATTATTCATATCAGTGCCACACTTTAAAAAGATAAGTAGATGCACTAGAAATAAAAGCTATAGATTGATGTTTCAAGATGAAACTCTTCTAGGAAATTACGGTTCTACTTTGGTTACTGTTTATGACAAAACAGAAGAATCTAAAAAACTAGATTTAGAATTAGATATAACAAGATTAGAGTGGAAGTTTTTAAATAGAACTTTTTCATATTATGCAAATAAAAATGAAAAGGATAATAGTCTAAATTCTATTTTAAACAGCTTTGAGCTTATAGATGGAATCTTTATAGAGAATACCAAGAGGAAGCTCTTAGAAGAGGGAATAAGACATTTAGAAAATGTTATAAAGACTAATTTAGAGAAAGAGTTCCTAGCTTTTAAAAAAGCTAATAGATTTGGAAAAGAATTGGGTAAAAAAGAGAAAAGAGGAGTTTATAGATATTTAGAAGAATCATGCTGGATATTTGATTATACTCTTTTAATAGAGCTTGTTGATAAACATGACAAAGCACATAAAACTAGAGAGACAAAAACAATATTGAAGAACTATTCCAATCGTAATAATTTAGAAAAATTAAATTATTTGATGGAATTTATTTTTAACCACTAATTTCAAATAGTGGTTAAACTTTCGAGCCTTAAAAATAGGCTGAAACACTTTACAAATAGATGGATTCTGAATGATATTACTCAGAGTAATCAGAGTGATTTTTCCTTATTAACTAATAGCCGTTATAAATGACATTTTTATTACTTAATTTATTCTTTTAATAGGAGGTGTGTCATAGTGATAAATAAAGTTTCTAATACAATTAAAAAAGAGATAAGAAAAAGATTTGAGGCTGGAGAAGATTTAAAGGAGCTGGCTTTTGAATTTAGATTATCTTATGGCACATTAAGAAACTTATCAAGTAAAGAAAAATGGGTGAAGGGAATTAATGCTACACTACTCTATCTCAGAGAAGTAGAGAAGGATATAGATAGTCATATAGCTGAAAGAGAAGAAGTGAAAGGTCATTATAAAAACCTTCATAAATCAACTCTAGCTTATCTAATTGAGTTAGAAAGAAAAAAAGAAAGACCAACAAGCAAAGCAAAAGAAGAAGCTTTGAAAAATAGAGTTACAGCACATAGAGAAAATTATCAGTTTGCTAAGGAGCTGTATTCAATAATGAATCCAGAGGAAGAGATAGACTATAAGATTAAACTAATTAAGTATGAAGCATACAAGAAAGAGTTATTAAAGAATCCAGATGAATCACCAAAAGAAGATGATGTTGTGGTCTAACGGGTCCTTCTAGGGAATTTCAGGAACCTGCGGGTCCGAGAGG
>NZ_JBOFYU010000002.1:0-1989 GCF_051654825.1 Clostridium sp. | reverse complement strand
GCGTAGAGGAAACACTCCTTTCCATTCCGAACAGGACAGTTAAGCTCTACAGCGTCAATGGTACTGCATGGGAGACTGTGTGGGAGAGTAGAACGTCGCCAGGTTACAATAAGAGTCGAATTACGGCTCTTATTTTTTTTCAATTTTTTAGTTAGATAACTAGTTATTATAATATTTTTTCGTCTTTAAGAGCGTGTTAACAACTGATTGAGCAATAGAAAAATACTTTTAACCTTCATGAGAAAAAACTTTTATTAAGAAAAGAAAGAGTAAATTTATAAATAAAACTATATTTTTTATATAGTAGAGTAAGAGTTTATAAGTATACATTATGAATAAAAATACATAAATAACAAAATATGTATTTACAAATTTTACAATTATAATTATAATAGGGTTTGTGTCACTGAAGTCCATAAGGTGGCATAAGAATTTATGGGTAAAATTAAAAATGTATAAGGGTGGGTAAAACAATGAAGAGAAAAGAATTAATCAAAAAGATTGCAGTTGTAACACTAAGTACCATGGTAGCAGGGAATCTACTAATGACATCAAGTCCTATTTATGCAGAACCAATATTAGCTGTAGCTAATGACATGGAATCAGTTACTAACTACGCAATAACTGAAAACGATAACAATGAAGAAAAGAGTAATTACTCTCAAATTGGGGCAGTAGAAAGCTTCCAAGTAAATGAAAATATAGTAACTATTAAAATGGTTACTGGAGAGCAAGTTCGTGTATCTTTATTAGGAGATGATGTATTTAGATTATACATGGATCCTACGGGGGATTTTCAAGATAATCCAACTCCAAATGACAAGACTCATACAACAACTATAAGAGTTAAGGAAGATTCAGAATACGAAGGGATTACTCCACAAATAGAAGATGGTGATATCCTTAAGATAGCTACTAATAAAATTGAACTTAGAGTTGAAAAAGCTACTGGTAAGATGGAATTAGTAAATAAAGAAACCGGCAAAACGGTTTGGAAAGAAGCTGAAGCTTTAAAATATAAAGAAAATGAAATAGTTCAAACTTTAGAAACTAATGACTCAGAGTACTTTTATGGTGGAGGAATGCAAAATGGTCGTTTCTCACATAAAGGAAAGAGTATATATATAAGAAATGAAAATATATGGACTGATGGAGGGGTAACTAGTCCAACACCTTTCTACTGGTCAACTAATGGATATGGTGTAATGAGACATACATTTAAGCAAGGTAAGTATGAATTTGCATCAGTTGATAAGAGTAAAGTAACTACAAAACATTCAGAAGGTAAATTTGATGCTTATTACTTTATAGACCAAAAGCCAAATGAAATTTTAAATGGATTCTATGAATTAACAGGTAAGCCAGCATTATTACCTGAATATGCATTCTATTTAGGACATGCTAACTGTTATGCGCGTGATTGGGTAAATGATGAAACAGGACAAGAATCACAAACACCTCAACCAGGATATGATAGACAAGAAACATTAATGGTAGATGCTAAGGGAGTTGTAGATGCTCATTTAAATAATGATATGCCACTTGGATGGTTCTTACCTAATGATGGTTATGGATGTGGATATGGAAGAGAAGATTCTATTGATGGAAATATAGGTTTATTAAAAGAGTTTGTTGATTATACAAAATCCAATGGAATACAAACAGGTCTTTGGACTCAAAGTCAATTAAAGCCAACAGGTAATCAAGATGCTTATTTAGAAAGAGATATAGATAAAGAAGTTGGTGTAGCAGGAACAAATGCTGTTAAAACTGACGTTGCATGGGTTGGTCCAGGATATTCATTTGCTCTTAATTCAGTAAGACAATCTGCTGAAGGTATATTAAATAACTCAGTAGATAATGCAAGACCATTTGTTATAACAGTAGATGGATGGGCAGGAACTCAACGTTATTCTTCAGTTTGGTCAGGAGATCAATTTGGTGGTGAGTGGGAATATATTAGATTCCATATTCCAACTTATATAGGAT
>NZ_JBOFYU010000001.1:0-3728 GCF_051654825.1 Clostridium sp. | reverse complement strand
TTAACCTGCAAAAATCAATTTTATTGCAGGCTTGTTTGCCATACAATAAAATATTCAAACTTATATAATTTTCAAAGAGCGAGCAATTCTATGAAAAGCCAAGCTATTTTTTCATATCAGCTTAACAGATTCTTTATTTTTAATATTATTTAAAAGCCTTTGCTACTTTATTAGCAGTTTTAGTTAAGTTTATTTAACCTTGCTTCCATAATAATATTCTATACAAATACTGGGGGTTTTCCCATTACTTAAAGTCACTATATAAAATGACTTAAGTCACGATTTTATTTTTAAATGCAAATATAGCTAGTTGAGTCCTATCTCTTAGCTCTAGTTTTGAAAGTATATTAGTTATATTATTTTTAATTGTTCCCTCTGAAAGAAATAGCGTTTCTGATATCTCTTTGTTATTTAAGCCATTGGCTATTTGAATAATAATATCTATTTCCTTTTTACTTAAATTAAATTTATCTATTTCTATATCTTCTTTACCTGTATAAGATAGCATCTTATTTGCTACATCTGGATGAATTACTATATTCCCCTTTATGGCAGTTTTAATTCCCTCATATATAACATCATGAGTACTATCCTTTAATAAATATCCAGATGCTCCATATGTAAGAGCTTGATGGATATATTCTTCATCCTTAAAGGTTGTAAGCATTAATACCTTTGTTTTAGAAAACTGTTCCTTTATAAGTCTAGTTCCTAAAACACCATCACACTTGTCCATTCTTATATCCATCAAAGCTATATCTACTGATGTATTTTTACATACTTCTAAAGCTTCATAACCATTGCTAGCTAATCCTACTACTTCTATATCTTCAAATAAAGAAAGCATTATTTTTAGGCTTTCTCTTATAAGCTTTTCATCATCTACTATTAACAACTTAATTTTTTCCAAAATTATATCTCTCCCTTAAGAGTTTTAGGAATAATTATCTTTATGTTAAAGCCCTTGCCCTTTTCGCTAGTAAAATAAACTTCTCCCTTTAACTCACTTATTCTTTCTTTTATATTATTAAGCCCTAATCCTGAATAGATTATTTCATCCCTTCCCATTCCATTATCCTTTATATTTACTACTAATATATCTTTATCAAAATTCATTAAAATATTAATTTCAGTAGCTTTACCATGTCTAATAGAATTAGATAGACTTTCTTGAAGTATTCTATATAAATTTTCACTTTGATTAGAATTTAAAGTCCATTTATTTTTAGATAAGGTTAGCTTAACCTTTATATCAGTAAGCTTTTCAAATTCCTTAAGTAGGTTTTCAATCCTTATTAACCCTTCATAATTTTCATAATTAGAAGGCTTTAGCTTTCTAACTGCCATCCTTACTTCATCTAAAGATCCCTTTATAAAGTTTCTTAATGACCCTGCTATACTAATTAATGTAGTATCTCCATTTCTAATTGATAATTGTTCCATAGCATTTAATTGTATTAATGCTGTACTTAAAGCATGACCTACACTATCATGAATTTCTCTTGATATTCTATTTCTTTCTTTTAAAAGTGTTAATTCTTCTATAGTTGTTGCATAGTTTTCCAAGTTTTTATTAGCCTTTTTAAGCTCTTCCTCTGATACTCTAAGCTTATAGTATAAATCTTGAGCATTTAGCTTTTCCTTATTTTCTCTTACTATATATTCTATAATTACAGAAAATATAATTAAGAAAAATATTCTATAGCTTTTACTTAGTGAAAAGTTCTGAATTAAAATTGTAGAAGAGGCTAATATAATTCCTAAGTTAAATAACTTTCTATATGTTATATTTACTATATTTCTAGAATCTATCATTAATATAATTCCACAAGCCATAACTTGAACATTTGATAATAATCCAAGGGTTAATATTAATACCATATCTACTATCATAGAAATTTTTCTACTTATATTGTTATTTAATATATACATCCTTGTTTGATTATTTATTATATATAAGAAAATTAAAATTGCTGAAATCCCATTTTTATCTTCTATAAAAAATGTTTCTAAAAAAAGAAATACCATACTTAAATATTTAATTGCAATAAACTCTTTGCTTTTTTCCACCGTCTCACCTCAATACATTATTACCTAATAAAATAATGATAACGTAATTTAATAGTATATTTCAATAAAATATTTAATAAAAGCAAAGAAGAGATGAGCTTATAGCCCATCTCTTCTTTGCATCATAAGTTGCAATTTTGACATTTCTTAACGTCCTCACAGTTTCTACAGGTTAAACACTCGCAGCAACTTTTGCACTGACAGCAACCTGCACATGTATTACATGATATACAGCACATACAATTTACGCAATTTTTACAGTTTATGCAGTTTACACAATTATAACAATTTGTGCAGTTACAGCAATTAGTACAATTTTGACATTTTTCTTTATCACAACTTGACATAACCAACCTCTCCTCTTTAGTTTCTTATGATATCATATGTATTTTTGTATTTCTTTGTTACATTATATGAGTATCTAAAAAGAGATAAAAAGCTATATTTGTCATTATTTTTTTTATTACTTTAGTAATAACTCCTTTACATATGTAGGAAGCATAAATGCCCCTGTATGTAAGTCCGTATTATAATATTTTGTTTCAAGACCTAATGCATTCCATTCGTCAGCTTTAAAATCATTTATAGGGTGTAATGCCTTTGATGCAAAGCAAAACATCCAATGACCTGATGGATATGTTGGCATATGATATTGATATGCTTCACAAACATTAAATAAGTTATTTAGCTTACTAAAGGATCTATTCATTTCCCTTGCATTATTCTCAAAATAAGGGCTTTCACATTGATTAATTAAAATTCCCTTTTCTGTTAATGCCTTATAACAATCCTTATAAAACTCTGTAGTAAATAACCCTTCCCCTGGTCCTATTGGATCAGTTGAGTCTACTATAATTAAATCATATATATTTTCCTTATCTTTGACAAACTTAATTCCATCTTCAAAGTATAAGTTTACTCTTTCATCATTTAATTTATTTGAAGTAAATGGTAAAAACTCCTTTGATGCTATAACTACAGCTTCATCAATTTCAACCATATCTATTTTTTCAATAGTTTTATATCTAGTTAATTCTCTAACTGTTCCACCGTCTCCAGCACCTATAACTAAAACATTTTTTATGTCCTTGTTAGTTGCCATTGCCACATGTGTAATCATTTCATGATAAATAAATTCATCTTTTTCTGTAACCATAGTCCAGTTATCAATTACAAGTACTCGTCCAAATTCATAGGTGTCTAAAACATCTATTTTTTGAAAAGGACTTTGCTCTGAATACAAGTGATTTTTAACCTTCATAGAAAAATTTACATTTTCAGTTTGGTTTTCAGTGTACCATAATTCCATATTCATCTAAACTACACCTCCATTTTAAAGCTTATATCCATATTATCATAAGCTCCATGTCCAAAGGTTTTTACTTTATCAACAAGACCTCTTGCTACCTCTGTTGACTCACTTCTCTCAGCCTTTAAAACATCCTCTAGATATTTAAATCCAAGCCAAGGATTTACAGAGTCTCCACAAGTAAATAAATCTACTGATGCATAACCATACTCTGGCCATGTGTGTATAGTAAGATGTGATTCCTGGATTATAACAGCACCGCTGACTCCCCAGGGATTAAATTTGTGAAAACAACTTGTAACTATTGTTGCATTTGCCTCAATAGCTGCATTTTTCATATACTCCTCAA